>NZ_JBFNXW010000001.1:1513522-1816227 GCF_040811775.1 Balneola sp. MJW-20 | reverse complement strand
CTATATCCCGGGCTGCTGTCTGAAAAATTCATCAACAAGTTCAAAGATTTTCACAGAGGCCAGTATAGAGAGCTGCATAAAATAAATATTGCGAGTCAATCGATTTTCAAGTCGGCATCGTACTTACTTGATAAAGTGAGAAACCGAATAACTAAATGGTGGATCAATTCCAGTTTAATTTTCTTTGATTTTATTTCGAGAAAAATTGGCTGGCCGATTCCGGGTATATACCGAAATGTTGAGTTCACGAATAACCTGGCATTAAAAAAATATGTGCTAAACGAGCCGTGGGATGGAGATCTTCATTTGATCTTGTCAAAACCGGCTTACTTAAACTATCAGATCGATCCGGCATCTGACTGGAAGGCACTGGCAACCGGAGAGGTCAAAAAATATTATATACATGATACAGCCTCCGTGGCCGGTGGAGATATGTTTAAGATACCCTATGTATTTGAAACCGGTGAACACATTCACAGGTGTCTCAATCGACAGGAATAGGAACAATCAGTTTTATGGGAATATGGAACCAAATAATAAGGGTTGATGAATTGCTGGAGGGGGCTTCACTTATTAAAAGCATACTGCAAAGTTAAGCCATGGTTCATGTAACGGGAAAAAAATTATGGGTTTTTAAAAGTGTATTAAAATAGTCTAGCAGAACTCAAATCGGTGCCCGATAAGCATTTAGGTTTCGCAGGGCAGAGCCAGGTTTAAATGTTGCCGGGTTCTTATGTCGGTTTTGAACTAAAAAAATGAAATAATGAAGGTCAAGGATCCTTCACCACTTACTTTTACACAGGAATCTCTTTGGTTTCTGGATAGACTTAAAATTGGGAATAACTCCAATTATTTGAGTGCAGTCTATACTATACGTGGAGATCTGGACCCAAAATTATTCCAGCAAAGTCTGCAGTACGTTTATCTTCGCCATGAAGTGCTAAGGACGGTTTTTATGCGGGATAATGATAATTTATTTCAGGTACTCTCGGATGAGGCTGATGTGGATCTTTCATATAATGACCTGAGGGATGTAAAGGACTCATACTCGGTTTTTCAAAGTACCTGCCTTTCTAAGTTGAATGAATATATGGACCTGGAGAAGGGACCTCTATTTATGGGCATCTTCTTCAGCTTTGATGAAAATGTTCATCGGTTGTTTATTAAAGCTCATCAAATAATTATTGATGAGTTCTCATTCGGGATCCTTATGAAAGAGTTATTAGCCGTTTACGGGAAATTGGTTAAAGAGGAAGACCCGGATTTACCTGATTTAAAGCTCTCGTATTATGATTATGCCCATTCTATGCACTCTGAAGAGTACCGGGATTTATTAGATGAGGATCTTGAATTCTGGAAAAAAGAGCTAATAGAGGCACCAACTGAAACAGAATTTCCAACCGACCGCTCCCGGTCTGCCATGCCAGAATACAATGGGGCCAGGCATGAATTTCTATTGGGTAAACAAACCACAAAGAGATTGAAGTTACTGGCAGAAAGGGAAGAGGTGACCTTGTTGTCAGTTTTTATTTCACTTTATTGCACCTTTGTATACCGATACAGTGGTGATGAGGATGTGGTATTGGGTGTCCCTGTTTCTCTTCGGAAGGATAAAGAACTTTTGAAGTTAATCGGAATGTTCGAAAATATGATACCGGTCAGGAATAAATTATCGGGAGAAATGAGTTTTTCTGATTTCCTGAATAGAAGCAATACGGTTCTGCAGAGTAGTCTCGAGCACTCTGAAGTTCCATTTAATAAGCTGGTCACAGAGTTGGCGGTCGATCGCAATCATTCTGCCAATCCGGTTTTTCAGCATTGTGTGGATTATCGACCCGACCATGTATTCAGTGATTCATCAGGTGACATAACGATCCATGAAGAAGGTTTCTATAGTACGACTTCAAATTTCGACCTCTCATGGCAGTTTCGTGAGTTTGATGACGATATAAGGATATTGGTTGAATACCGTGCTGAACTATTTGATGAAGAAACGATCACAAATATGGGCAGGAATTTTATCAGGCTGGCAGAAGATGTCACTGTTAATCCGAAAAATTCTCTTTGTGAGCTGACATTGGTTAGTGATGAAGAAATAAACCTACTCGATACGTGGAATTCTACCGAATACGATTACAAGATTGATCGCAGTTTTCAGCAGTGGTTGACGGATATTGCTCTTAATGACCCTGACCAAATTGCACTGGTCTTTGAAGGGGGAGCGTACACTTTCCAGGAGTTACATGAAAGAATAGATGCAGTAGCAGCATACTTGCAGTCTGAAAAGATAGGCAAGAATGATATTGTGGGCATATATACCGGTCGAAACCGTAAGATGATCATAGGTATATTAGGGATTATGAAAGCAGGAGCGGCTTACCTTCCTCTTGATCCCAAATATCCAACTGACAGAAAAAAATTCATGGTGAGAGATACGGGATGCAAGCTGATCTTGACAGAAGAAATGTACCGGGATGATGTAAGTAATTATGAAGTGGATTTTTTATCCATGGACAGTGAATGGGAGAAGATAAAGAGTATTGATACCGGCTTTATCATGCCGGAAGTTGATGCCGAAGATCTGGCCTACATAATATATACCTCGGGCTCAACTGGTTCCCCAAAAGGAGTAATGGCTACCTATGGAAACCTGCTTCATTATTCCGCTATGGCTATTGATGAGTACGGGCTAACTGCTGGCGATACAGTTTTGCAGTTTGGGACCATGAATTTTGATGTATTTATTGAAGAAATTTTCCCTCCTTATTTGACAGGAGCCTGTATCGTTCTAAGGAATGAGTCCTGTGCCTTGGGTGGAGAAGCATTTTGGTCATATATAGAACAACACAAGATAACTTACTTAACCCTCCCTACTGCTTTCTGGCAAACCTTATGTTCTCAGGCAAATGAGGCTCACGTAAAGATGAGTTCGTCAGTCAGGATCCTGATCATTGGCGGAGAGGCTATGTCTAACACTATGCTGGAGCGTTGGCAGTATTTATTTGGGAGCAGGATTCGCCTGGTAAACACGTATGGTCCGAGTGAGACTACAGTGGTTGTCACTGCATTTGACTGTGAAGATTATGATACTTCACAGGGACAAGTACCAATCGGCACACCACTTAAAAATATTAAATGTTACATACTTGATGCGTATCTGAATCGCTGTCCGATTGGCGCTAAAGGCGAACTTTATATTCATGGGCCACAGGTGTCAAAAGGTTATCTCAACCGGCCGGATCTGACCAAAAATAGATTTATAGAGGATCCTTTTACTGATGATGAACAGAGTAAGCTTTATAAGACAGGGGATATAGTTAAACACCTCAGGGATGGGAATATCGTATTTATTGGACGAAATGATTTTCAGGTAAAACTCAGGGGATTGAGAATTGAGCTGGGAGAAATTGAAAGTGCAATGAACCGCCAATATGGGATTAAAGAAGCTATTGCGATCGTTAGAGAAGATATACCCGGTGAGAAGAGGATCGTTGCCTATGTAGTGCCCGAGAATTTAAAAGAGCCCCTTATTGATATCCGGCCGGCTTTAAGAAAAGAATTAGCCGGATACATGATTCCCTCAGCTTTCGTAACCCTGGAAAAACTTCCCCTCACTTCGAATGGAAAGATTGACCGGAATAGTCTGCCTGCTCCCGAACGTCATGATATGACCCACCAGTCAGAAATCATTCTGCCTGCAACCGAACTGGAAAAGAAGATCCTTAAGATCTGGGAAAGAGTTCTGAATATGTCCCCGATCAGTATGGAAGATAATTTTTTTGATATTGGTGGGCACTCTCTCATTGCCGTTAAATTATTTGATGAGCTAAGGAGCGAATTAGGAATTGAATTACCACTGGCAGCTCTATTTGAAGCTCCAAATATCAGACAATTATCTTCATATATAAAAGAAGACCAGGATAGGTTTATGACCGTTTCTGCATCTCCATTGGTGGAGATTAATGGTTCCGGTGATAAGAGCCCATTCTTTTGCGTTCACGGGCATTTCGGTAATGTGTTGAACTTTGCAACTTTGTCGAGAGAATTGGGGAAAGACCAGCCTTTTTATGGGCTTCAGGGAATTGGTTTTGCAGGAGTTGAAACACCGCTGACACGTATCGAGGAGATCGCTGATAGATATGTAAAAGAGATAAAGTCTGTGCAGAAGGATGGCCCCTACTCAATCGGCGGATATTGCTTTGGTACCCTGGTAGCTCTTGAAGTAGCAAGCAGATTATTGGAAACAGGAGACGAAGTTGAAAAACTTGTGATGTTCGATCCTCAGCCAAACCTTTACCCGGAACTTCTGAATCCGGAAGTAATAGAGCGGTTTGAAAAATTTCAGGCATCTCAGAGACTCGCAAATTATAAAAAAGAAATGGTCCGTAAATCAACCATGGAATTACTTGGTTATTTTATGGCCAGAGTAAAAAGCCGGCTAGTCTCATTTCTTATGAAAAGAGGCTTGAAACTATATGATGTGATATTCCGGATCACAGGTATCACCATGCCTGCTATCTTAAGGGATGTCGAATTTACTAATCACATCGCGATGAACAGATATGTGGTTAAGGGGCCCTGGGAAGGAGATCTGGACCTCATTTTGTCAAGACAAGTTGCTCAGGAATACTCAAAGAATTTGGAATCGGACTGGAGTGATCTCGCTAAAGGCTCTGTAAGAATCCACTTTGTGGATGATAATGGAGTTATTGCAGGGGGTGAAATGTTTAAGAAACCTTATGTAAGTAAGACTGCTGAGAATCTTAGCAGGGTATTGGATAGTGACGGCTACAATACTGAAAAGTATGACTCAGGTAGTGTTGTTAAAAGAGATCACAGAGGGGGTGGTTAGTCATGCTGATCGTTACTCAAACTAAGATGACCCTGAGTAAGAAAGATGTTCACATCTGGATCTCTGATCTGAACAGTGAAACTTCAGATCCATCTGCCTACAAATGCTTGCTGAGTCCTGCAGAAGTCCAAAAAGCTCAAAACCTGCGATTCAGTGAAGATCGAAACCGGTATTTATGGGGGCGTATTCAGTTAAGACAATTACTTGGGTTCTATCTGGACAGGGAACCGGATAGTATACGCTTGAGCAGTACTCCTTATGGAAAGCCTTATTTAACCAGAAAAGAAGGAATACATTTTAATATCAGTCATTCTGGTGATCTTCTGATCATTGGACTTTCAGCCGGTGACCCGATCGGAGTGGATGTTGAGAAGCTTAACCGAAACGTTGATGTAGACAGTGTGAGTAGAAACTATTACTCTGAATCAGAATTCAGAACGATTATGGATGCTGACTATGATGATAAGAGAAATCTCTTTTTTAAAATATGGACCCGCAAAGAATCCCTGATCAAAGGGATCGGAAAAGGTCTGGGAATCTCTCTTCAGAGTTTCAGTGTGGATCAGGAGGACCCTAAAGTCAAATGGGATATGCCTGCCAATGAAACCGGATCGGATTGGTATGTAAGTGACCTTGATGTGAAGTCTGGATACAGAGCAGCATTTGCTACTCCAAAACAGGATTTCAGCCTCAGCTGCTTTTCAATGAATAATTAATTTCTGCTCTTAATCACTATAAAACTTCCTGTTCGCGTCAGCCATCTCTTTTATGATCGGTGCAGGTTTAAAACGAGCCCCGAACTTCTTTTCCAATAGTTCAAGGCGTAAAAGCACGCTTTGCAGTCCCAGGTGATCCATATACCGGAACGGCCCGCCGGTAAAGGGCGGGAAACCGAGCCCCAGAATTGCGCCCAGGTCCCCATCCGTTGGATTTTTCAGGATCCCTTCCTGCAGGCACCAGGCCGCCTCATTCATCATCATGAGTGCCATTCTCCATTGTGATTCTTCTGAATCCGGGTCTTTTCTTTGTGAACCGCCAAAATATTCATAAACATCCGAATTGGGTTCCTTTTTCTTTCCTTCGCCGTAACGATACAGGCCCTTTTTGTTTTTTCTTCCTTCAAAGCCATGATCTAATAACTCTTTTGCCTTATTGTCCGGCTTAGCACCTCTTTGTTCAAAAACAGGACTCATAGTCTCTCCTACATGAGCACCTACATCAATGCCTACCTCATCAAGCAGAGCCATAGGACCTACCGGATATCCAAAGGATTTCATGATCTTATCCAGGAACGGGATAGTGGCACCCTCATTAAGGATGGTAAGAGCCTCACTCATATACGGAGCGAGGATACGGGTTGTGTAAAATCCGGGTCCGTCTTTGACCACGATCACGGTCTTTCCTTGCCTGATACCCACCTTCCAGGCTGTCGCGGTTACCCAGTCAGCAGTTTGATCAGTAACAATGATCTCCAGCAAGGGCATTTTTTGGACCGGGGAGAAATAGTGCATACCGATGACCTGGTCCGGTCTTGAAGAAGCCGCGGCAATATCAGAAATGGGAAGAGAAGAAGTATTAGATGCAAATATACAATGATCCGGGGTATTGGCTTCGGTCTCTTTCATCACTTCTTGCTTGATATGCAGGTCTTCGAATACTGCTTCAACCACCAGGTCGGCTTTTCGGAAGTGATCATAAGTCTCAACACCGGTCACTCTGCTAAATACCTGATCTCGTTCGAAACTTCCTATGATCCTTTTCTTTCTTTTTGATTCAAGACCTTTCCAGATCGATCGCAGACCATCGGCAGCTCTTTCAATACTCTGATCTTTAAGCAAAACAGAGTAATTACCTTTGTTTATACTTACATCTGCAATTCCGGAGCCCATCAGTCCGGCTCCCAAAACACCAATGGTGTGAATATCTCTGATCTTATCTTCATCCTCGATCTTCTTTGCCTGATTCATACCAAAAAAGAGATTTACCAGCGCACGTGATTCAGAAGAGGCCCCAAGTTCTCCAAATAATTCAGACTCGTACTCAAGCCCACTTTCCAAGCCATTTTTATAGCCGTATTTAACCGCTTCAATGATCTTCGGCGGTGCCGGGTAATTTCCTTTAGTTTGCCCAAGAGTTTTTTTCAATGCCTGAGAAAAGATGATTTTTCTCCCCAGAGGATTCCCCTCTAATATTTTTTCTATCAGCGACCTTTTATCGGGAGAGCTGTAATTGCCATCTGAGATTTTATTTACTGCTTTAATTCCCGCTTCTTTAAGGGCGTCTTTGTGGGTAAGCTCATCAATCAAACCATACTTAAAAGCCTGACGGGCATACATATTCTTTCCGGTCAGCATATAGGTAAGTGCTTTTTGTATCCCTATTCTCCGGGGAAGTCGTTGCGTACCTCCGGTACCGGGAAGAAGTCCCAGTTTTACTTCAGGTAATGAAAATACGGTCTTCGAATGTTTTGAAGCTATACGGTAATGACAGGCCAGCGAGAGTTCAAGTCCACCCCCCATACAACTTCCATGAATAGCCACTACTACCGGTTTAGACAGATCCGCAATACGATTCAGTATCCGGTGACCGCCCTGTGAAAGTTCCGTGATCTCCTCTGCAGTCTCTCTTTCCTGAAACATCTGTATATCTGCACCGGCGATAAAATTATCTGTTTTACCGGAGATCAGAACGGCTCCAAGTAGGGCAGGGTCAGATTCCAGTTTGTCCAGGAAGTCACTGAACTCTCCCATCAGTTCTTCGGTAAGTTTATTCACCTTTTCTCCAGGGAGATCAAGCGTTAGAATGGCAACAGAGTCGTGTTGTTCAATATTAAGAATACTCATAAATACTAGCTCCCGTATCGTTCTAAAAGAATTGCGTGTCCCTGTCCGCCGGCTGCACAGGCTGTAACCAGTGCATATTTACCGTCTTCCCGAAGCAGGCGGTTCGCTGCAGTGGTAACCAGCCGAACCCCGGTGGCTCCGAATGGATGCCCTAAAGAAAGAGAGCCACCCAGGGTATTCAGCTTATCCATCGGGATCTTCCCGATTTTTTTGTCTTTGTTTAGTGAGTTTTTCGCAAATGAATCAGAGTCGAGTGCCGCCATCACTGAAAGTACCTGGCCTGCGAATGCCTCATGGAGTTCAAATACATCAATGTCATCCAGTGTTAACCTGGCTGCATCCAGTACTTTTGGAGTAGCATATGCCGGGCCAAGTAGTAGTTCATCGCCCGGATCCTGAGATACATAAACATAATTTCGCAGATAGGCTTTTGGTTTAAGGCCGAGTGAAAGAGCCTTCTTTTCTGACATTATAAGACTGGCCGAAGCACCGTCTGTGAGAAATGAGGAGTTACCCGCAGTTACGGTTCCGTGTTTCTTTATAAATGCCGGCCGGAGTTTGGACAGCTTTTCCATATTTGTATCTGCGCGAAAGCCATTATCGTGTTTAACCACATTGAATTTCGGAGGAATAACAGCCGGAACAAGTTCTTCATCAAGGAGCCCTTCGTTGGTGGCTTTTGCAGCCAGATGATGAGATCGCATAGCGTATTGATCCTGGTCTTCCCGGCTCACACCGAAACGGGCGGCCATTCGATCCGCACTTTCACCCATCACCTCACCAGTTGTGAACTCAGCAATAGCCGGCAATTCGGGAAGCAGGTCTTTAAATCCAAGTCCCTTTAAAAATTTAAAAAAATCGAGGGGTGACTTGTATTTCCTTGCATCCAATACCTTTTGCCGGAATTTCTTACGGAATCTGACGGGAATGTCAGACATAGTTTCTGTTCCGCCGGCAAGGATCATGTCGGCCTGACCGCTTCGGATCAGATCTACTCCGCTGGTCAATGCCATGTTCGAGGAAATACAGGCCATGGTGGTGGTATGAGCCGGAACTGTATCCGGCACACCTGCGGCAAGGGCACCGTCTCTGGCTACATTACTCGTTTTAACCTCCTGAATAACAGTTCCCATGATCACCCGGTCCAGTTTCGCCGGGTCGATCGGACTACGTGAGAGAAGTCCGGAGATGGCCATACGGGCCAGGTCATAGGACATCAGGTCTTTGTACTCGGTCGAAGATCTCAGAAAAGGCAGTCTGCACCCGTCAACCAATACTACATTTGGAAATTTAGGATCACTCATAGATCTGATTTAAATTGATTTCAAGGTTTAAGTTAACAGTGTTAACCAATAAATCAAGAAAGTACATCATTTTCTTTTGTACGGATTAGAAATGTTCTTATCTTTGTGGCCCTTCAAGAGAAGGAATGTATTGAAAAGGGTGATTAGCTCAGTTGGTTCAGAGCACCTCGTTTACACCGAGGGGGTCGGGGGTTCGAATCCCTCATCACCCACCATAAACAAGCCGACACATTACATGTGCCGGCTTTTTTTATGTCCCATACCAATGCCCAGTTGGATCAGAGCATCCCGACAGACCTGTCGGAAGGGTCGGGGTTCTACAACAGGCACCCCTTCGGAAGAATCTCTCATCACCCACAACTACTAAGGTTTCGGTAAATTAGTCGGGGCTTTATATTACGTAGTTATTCGTGATTAAATAAGTCATGCTTCCGATTAGATTATCGGAGAAAGGCTATGTTCTATGTCTGTATCCTTTATAGCAAAAAGAGAAAAAGGTTTTATACCGGTCAGTGTGAGGATGTTGGAGAACGCTTTATTTACCATAATGACGGATACTGTAGGTCGACAAGAAGCGGAAAGCCCTGGAGGCTGGTATATGCAGAATCCTTTGAAACAAGGTCGGAAGCTGTAAGAAGAGAAGGTCAGATCAAAAAAATGAAAAGCAGCAGGTACATAAGGAAGCTAATTCTCGAAGGGAAGTAGAAGTACAGTTGGTTCAGAGTATCCCGATTCATCGCAAAGTATGCTGATATTTAATATTCAATTATCGATTTAAAATATATTTATCTGTTAATAGTTATTACTAACATTAATATTTATTCATTTATTTGTCGAAGATTCAAAATAAACTCTATTTTAAATCAATATATTTGTATAGACATATGAAGGACATCAGATAATTCACTATTAGCTATGAGTAAAATGGACATCAAGTTTGTAAAAAGGACTAACATCAAGTCATCCAAAAAACGAACCTCAAAATTTAAGCCTCTTCTGGATGCAATTGAGAAATTGAAGCCGGGCGGACAGGCAATTGAGGTTGGTTATACCAACGAAAAGAATATCAATTCAATGAGAACAGCTGTTTATCAATATGGTAAGCAGAATGGAATTAAGGTTAAAAGTCGTCGCGATGCCGACAGTAAAAAGATCTATTTCTATCGCGATAAATAAGACCGCTCATTAATTTTTTGGCTTTGTAATTCATTCTTTACATTGAAATGTAATTTCAATTGAGGATGATTTATGCGGTCAGATATTATTAAAGATAAAAAAGAGATTTCCGGACGACATAGCAGGAATGAAATAAAAGATCATTATTTGAGCGTCCGGAATTTTTCCAGGCATCTCGTAGAACCTTTGGAGATCGAAGATTTCGTGATCCAGGTAATGGCAAAGACCAGCCCGACGAAGTGGCACCTCGCACATGTATCCTGGTTTTTCGAGACTTTTGTACTGGATAAGTTTTTGGACGATTACAACAGTATGCATCCTCAATATGCGTACTTTTTTAATTCCTATTACCTGCAGACCGGTGTTCCATTCAGCAGGGCTCAAAGAGGAGTTCTATCCCGTCCTACGGTTAAAGAGGTGTTTGAATTCAGGAAGTATGTGGATGAGCAAATGCTGTCTTTTTTTGAATCCTGTACCGAGGAGGACTGGAAAGAAGCAGCTAAAGTGTTAGAGATCGGTATTAATCATGAACAGCAGCATCAGGAACTGATTCTGACAGACCTGAAATATATGCTAGCTCAGAATCCCCTGATGCCGGTTTATCGGGAGAGCAGGTCTGCCGGTTCATCAGCACCCGAACCAATAAACTGGATCAATTTTTCTGAAGGTATGACGGAGATCGGTAATTCCGGAAATGAATTTACCTATGATAATGAACATCCGGTTCATAAGACCTTTGTACAGAATTTTGAGCTGGCAGATCGCCTTGTTACCAATGCTGAGTATCTGGAATTCATGCAGGATGGAGGATATGAGCGCTCTGAACTCTGGCTGGATGAGGGTTGGTCCGCAGTAAAAGAGAACGAATGGAAGTCCCCACTGTACTGGTATCTAAAAAATGATCAATGGCACATCTTTACACTATCAGGATCAGGGATGCTGGATCCCAATGAACCGGTTACCCACGTAAGCTATTATGAGGCAGATGCATATGCCCGCTGGATGGATAGTCGTTTACCAACCGAGCAGGAATGGGAGCATGCATGTGCTGACCTTCCTATCGAAGGTAATTTTGTAGAGAATGAACATTATCATCCGGTAGCTCACAAGATCCCGGGTAAAGGGTTAAAACAGATGTATGGAGATGTATGGGAGTGGACCATGAGTTCCTATGCCCCTTACCCGGGATACAAGCCATTGGCAGGTGCTCTTGGAGAATATAATGGTAAGTTTATGGCTAACCAGTACGTCTTAAGAGGCGGGTCCTGTGCGACTTCGCAGACCCATATCAGAAAAACTTACAGAAATTTTTTCCACGCCGATGCCAGGTGGCAGTTTAACGGTATTCGTCTGGCCCGATAACTTTAGTTTATGATCAAAGAGCAAATAAATGCCCGGATGCTGGAGGAAGTGCTTATGGGGATGAGTCAGGAGCAGAAGAGCCTTCCAAGTAAATACTTTTATGATAAGAAAGGGTCAGAACTTTTCGATCGTATCACAGATCTGAAAGAATACTATCCGACAAGAACGGAGGTTCAGATCCTGATGGAGAATATAGATTCCTTTCATGAATACCTGGGAGATCACATAGTGCTCATCGAACCCGGCAGCGGTAGCAGTACAAAGACCCGGATCTTGCTGGATCGACTGGTGGGAATCGAAGCTTATGTGCCTATCGATATATCCTCTGAATACCTTCATAAGGTAGCAAAAGATCTACAGGATGAGTATCCGGAAATTGAGATCCGTCCCCTGTCTGCCGATTATATTCATCCATTCGATCTTCCGGAAGACCTGCCGCCCGGCAGGCCGATCGTTTTTTTTCCTGGCTCAACGATCGGGAACTTTAGTCCCGAAACGGTACGGGAGTTTCTGGAAGTAGTATATGACCTGATCGGAAAGGAAGGGGGCTTTTTGATTGGAGTAGATCTGAAAAAAGACCGAGAGATCCTTCTTGCAGCCTATAATGATTCAGAAGGAGTGACCGCAGAATTCAATAAAAATATATTAAGGCATATAAACCGTTTGCTGGGTACAGACTTTAAGCCTGATTCTTATGAGCATGAAGCTATCTGGAATGAGGAGGAAAGCCGGATTGAAATGCATCTGATCAGTAAGACCGATCAGCAGGTATGTGTGAATGATCGCCGCTATACTATCCGGAAAGGCGAAAGTATTCATACCGAGAACTCGCACAAATATTCGCTGCAGCAGTTCAAGAAAATGGTGGAACCCTGGTTCGGAGTCAAAAAAGTGTGGACGGATGACGAACAGTTATTCTCTATTCAGTACCTGGAACCTCGTAGTTAGTCTTTTCATCTACTCCAGCCCATTCCATATATTTACCGCGGAGATGGTCAATGTGATCGTCGATCGTTTCCAGGCTCCAGTCGCTGGTATCTATGGGTTCATGAATATGAGCCTTTATAGTTCCTGAGGCAGTCAGAAGAGAACCTCCCAGACTCAGCTCTTTATTGCCCTCAAAATAAATGGGGACAATGGGAAAGCCGAGGTCGATAGCCATCCTGAAAGCTCCTTTCTTAAAGGGACCAATGATCCCCTCGTGTTTGCGCGACCCCTCTGGAGCTACCATGATCGAAAGACGATCACGCTTCAGCCGATCGTATGTTTTTAAGAGAGCAGGTATAGCTTGTGCACGATTTTTGCGTTGAATGAAAACCTGACCGGTAAGCCGTCCAACAATGAAAAAGAGTGGATTATATTGTAATTCCCATTTAGCCACAAAGCGTACTCTTGGAAGTCCCAGCGCGATCATGGTAAGAAGATCCAGTGTAGAACTGTGATTGATCGTATAGATCACCGATTTATCCACAGGCTTTCCGTGCTGAATGACCTCAAAATTAATGCCGGTGATCCATATGACAGGATAAGCAATAGCCGGACCAATATACTTAATAATGAAGTTAGTGGCCTTTCCCAGACTGAAGATCAGCAGGATGGCAATGACGGGCGTTGCGATCAGAAAAAGAAGAAAGAATACAAGGATCCCCAGAATGCTTCGGAGATATTCAATAGGTCGTAAATGAGTAGCCATTTCTGCTGATTTAGTTGGCTGAATATAGCAGATGCAGGTAAAGGAATGAAATAGAGGATGTCTTATCGAAATGCGTCTTCAATATGATTGAAGGAAGGAGCGGCCCCTTTTTCCTGCAGGATCCCCACAACATCATAGCGGACAGGGGAACCTTCCATCTTTCTCTCGTAAAGCCAGGCTTCGGAGGCTTTATAGACATGTTCAACTTTAATATCGTCCACAAATTCGATCGGCTGGCCAAATTTAGCGGAAGACCGCATTTTAACCTCGACGAATACGATCACCTTCTGATCATATGCAACGATATCGACTTCAGAATGCTCAAAGAAATAGTTCCGCTCCAGAATAGTCCAGCCTTTACTTTCGAGATAGGCACAGGCCAGTTCTTCTGCTTCACTACCCTTTTGCCGGTTCGATTTATTACTGCTCACTTCGGATGCTATCTTTTAATGAGTCTTTAACTTCCACCAGTTTCACCAGCTGTTTAATGAAGCCTAGATTCTTTTTATTGATATAAGGAAGTAATGCCCCGGTGAACCTTTCGAACATTTCCAGAAATTCACTGTAATTTTCGATCCGCTCTTTGAATTCCCTGCTCTCTTTGTCTTCCAGCCCACCGGATTCCAGTGTTTTTAGACACTCAGCCAGCTCAGTGCGAATGGGGGCGATCTCCTGCTGCTGTCTTTCCCGGATGATCGTTGACACGATCTTCCAGACGTCCGTTTCGGCACTGTAATAATCTTTGCGGTCACCCGGGATCTGTTCTTTCCCTATCAGCTCCCAGTCGAGAAGTCGGCGCAGATTCATATTTGCATTACCGCGACTGATGCTGAGCCGGGCCATAATGGTATCGGTATCCAGTAATTCTGACTCTGCGTAAAGCAGAGCGTGGATCTGAGCCATGGTCTTATTAATACCCCAGGCGGAGGCCATATCTCCCCAGAGGTCTACAAATTGTTCCATTGCTTTATTATATGCCGGATTTCTGTCCATCTAGATCCCTTAAGTTTCCACCGAAATTATGCTGGCTATATCCAGAATAGCCATATGATGTTATTCTGAAGTGCCTCCGGCTGCTTCAGCACTCTTTGGCTGGCCATTATTTTTATAATCAGTCACATACCAGCCATCGCCTTTATAAACTACACCGCCACCGCCGCTTATGATGCGCTTCACAGGCTGTCCGGTTTCCGGACAAGCTTTCAGCGGATCATCACTCATTTTTTGAATGATCTCAAAAGTACTTCCGTCTTCTCTTTTGTATTCGTACGTAGGCATATCACTAAAATTTTTGTTCGGTTCAAATATACGAACCATTATTATTCAAATTTTGTGCCATTTTGATAAAACTCTATCAATTTGACGACCCTGTCAGTCCGGTATAGATAGTATGTGAACCGGAGTATCTCGCACAGGAATTCACTTTTATGTACTAACCCTAAGTGCTCAATAAAGCTGAAATAAAGATGCTCTGAATAATTTAGAAGGTGCCACTAGACAGCGTTTCACGGCTATCTCTCTAAAAAATCGCTTCCATATAGAACTCTTTAGTTTGCCCAGATAGTCAGAATGGTGGGATAATTTTTCTGAGAAATCCTTTTTCTGCGGGTCTAATGTTCCTTAGCTTATGCTGCTTATGATTCGATCGATCTGCATACTTTTTTCCTTCCTTCAGCCCGCCTATAGTCCGGCATTGATCGTGCAGTAATTGTTAAAAAAACATTAGTATCTGATTTATATGAAGAAGTATCTGGACCTGTTTGGTCTGACCAAAGAAGTTGATTACAAAACAGAAGTTTTATCCGGTTTAACCGTTTCTCTTGCTCTCATACCAGAAGCTGTGGCTTTTGCTATGATCGCAGGGTTATCTCCGCTTACCGGTTTATATGCTGCCTTTATGATGGGCTTAGTAACCTCTATTCTGGGAGGGCGTCCGGGAATGATATCGGGTGCTACAGGAGCGGTTGCAGTGATCCTGGTTGTGCTGGCACAGACTCATGGAGTTGAATATATTTTTGCGACAGTCATACTGGCCGGAGTCATACAGCTGCTGGCAGGGGTATTGAAACTGGGAAAGCTGATGCGCCTGGTCCCGCACCCGGTTATTTTCGGCTTTGTGAACGGGCTGGCGATCATCATCTTTATGTCGCAACTGGATCAGTTTAAAAGTGCTTCCGGAGACTGGCTCAGCGGTGAGCCGATGTACATATTATTAGGCCTGGTTGCACTCACTATGTTTATCATCTGGGGACTTCCAAAGCTGACCAAAGTAGTCCCGGCATCTTTAGTTGCTCTTGTGACCGTATTCGGAGTGGTAGTATTTTTTGGAATTGAGACTCGTACCGTAGGGGATATTGCTTCCATTCAGGGCGGTTTTCCTCCTTTTCATATTCCACAGATACCGGTGAGCTGGAATACACTCATGATCATACTGCCTTACTCTGCAATTATGGCGGGAGTTGGTCTGATTGAGAGCTTGCTAACACTCAACATTATTGATGAGATCACGGAAACCAGGGGCAGCGGAAATCAGGAAGCTGCCGCACAGGGTGTTGCGAATATCTTCTCGGGCTTTTTCTCGGGAATGGGTGGATGTGCTATGATCGGGCAGAGCCTGATCAATATCTCATCTGGTGCCAGAACCCGCATCTCAGGCATTGTTGCATCTGTCATGTTGCTGGTATTTATCATGTTTGGTTCAGGGCTGATCGAGAGGATGCCGATGGCGGCACTGACGGGGCTTATGATCATGGTGGCGATCGGAACTTTCGAATGGGCCAGCTTACGTACTTTCAACCGCATGCCGGTATCGGATATATTTGTAATGGTAATGGTGACTTTGGTCACGGCCCTGCTTCATAACCTGGCCCTGGCAGTTATTATTGGTGTGATCATAGCGGCCCTGGTATTTGCCTGGGATAATGCAAAAAGGATCCGTGCACGCAAGAGCGTTGACGATCAGGGAATCAAACATTACGAGATATACGGTCCCTTATTCTTCGGTTCCGTGACTGTATTCAATTCGAAGTTTGATGTGCTGAATGATCCTGATGAGATCATAATCGATTTTGAAGAGAGCAGGGTTGTTGATATGTCTGCTATTGAAGCACTGAATAAGATCACGGAAAGATACCAGAAAGTAGGGAAGAAGGTGCACTTAAGGCATCTGAGCAAAGACTGCCGGAAATTACTCCAGGATGCTGATGCGATCATTGATGTAAATGTAATGGAAGACCCGACCTATAAACTGGTCATGGATAAGGTATAGATACCTTAAGCCGATCGGTTTTTCAATTTAATGCTTTTAAACCCGCATTGAGTCTTTTCATAGCTTCTTTCAGATCCTGAATTGAAGCAGCATAACTCATGCGGAGCCCGTTCGGCTCACCGAAGGCATCGCCCGGAACTACGGCCAGCCCATGGTCTTCGAGCAGGTAAAGACTCAGGTCGGTAGAAGATCTAATGGTATCCCCATTCGGCTTTTTTCTTCCGATATAGTAGCTGATATCAGGAAATACGTAAAAGGCACCGCCCGGCGTGAAGCACTTGACCCCTTCAATTCCGGCAATTTCACCAATTACATAATCTCTTCTTTTCTCAAATTCCTTACGCATAGAATTTACTTCATCTAAATTACCGGTATAGGCAGCTTCCCCGGCCTTTTGTGATATAGATGAAGGAGCAGATGTTTCCTGAGATTGTATCTTTGAAACAGCTGATGCGACCTCTGTCGGAGCAGCCAGGTAGCCAAGTCTCCAGCCCGTCATGGCAAAGCCTTTGGAAAAGCCGTTAATGAGTATGGTTCGGTCTTTGAGTTCCGGAGCAGCATTCAGGATAGAGACATGCTTATTTCCGAAGGTGATATATTCGTAGATCTCATCAGAAATGATGCAAACCTGCGGATGCTCCTTTAATACCTCTGCTAATGCTTTAAGTTCATCTTTAGTATAACAGGTCCCGGTTGGGTTCGAAGGTGAGCAAAGAATGATCGCTTTGGTACGTTCTGTTATAGCTGATCTCAACTGCTCCGGAGTGATCTTGAATTCGTTTTCAAAATCTGTACGTACAATTACCGGTTCTCCTTCGGCAAGCCGGACCATTTCCGGGTAAGATACCCAATAAGGAGCCGGGATGATCACTTCATCACCGGGATCAATGAGTGCGAGGATCGAAAACCCTACGGATTGTTTAGCCCCGTTCGAGCAAACGATCTGGGAAGGATCGTATTCCAGTTCATTATCCCTTTTAAGTTTTGCACAAATGGCTTCACGCAATTCCGGTGTACCGGTATTCATGGTGTATCCATGAAAACCATCTTCAATGGCCGTGATTGCGGCTTTACAGATATGGTAAGGAGTATTAAAGTCAGGTTCTCCTGCACTCAGGGATACTATGGACTTACCTGCCCGGGCAAGTTCCTTGGCTTTTCCTGTGACCTTAAGTGTGGCCGATGGCTGAAGCTTTTGTGCTCTTTTTGAAATCATACCTAACCTAAATCTGCTTAATGAGTCGTTAATATCCTGTATGGCGGGTCAACATACCGGCGCAAAATAGTGAAAATGCGATAAAATGCGGACCTGCTTCTGTTATTCTATGTCTTTCATTTTTTCTTTGAGAGCTTCGGCTACAATTCCCGGTACAAATGAGCTGAGATCTCCCCCCCAATGAGCGACTTCTTTTACTATGGAAGCGGAAATAAAAGTAAAGTGTTCATCCGGCATCAAAAATACAGTATCTACTTCAGGGGCGAGTCGTTTATTGGTCAGAGCCATCCTGAATTCATATTCAAAATCTGATATCTGTCTCACTCCTCTTATCAGGGTATTGGCATTCACCATTTTTGCATGATCCACCAGCAACCCCGTAAACTGGTCAACCTGTATATCTTTTGCCCAGCTTTCTTTTTTAATGCAATCCCTGATCAACTCAACCCTTTCTTCACCACTGAATACCGCATTCTTGCGGTTATTAACGGCAACCGTTACGATCACCTGGTCAAAGAGCCTGGAGGCTCTTTCAAGAATGTCCAGGTGGCCAAAAGTGATCGGGTCAAAAGAGCCCGGATATAATGCGATCGTCTTTTTCATAGCTTATTATCTGTCATGTTCATCCGGATCGTGTACAAAAATGCTGATAATGGTCCGGCCATAGGGCTTTTCAAAGATACATTTTGGATGCTCGCGGAAATCATGGTACTTGTCATGTTCAAGAATAAACCAGCCCTCCTGCTTTAGCCAGTCACTTGCCAGTATCTCTTCCACCAGTTCTTCCACGAGCGGATAATCATATGGCGGGTCACAGAAAATGAAGTCTTGCGGTATAGCAGGTTGCTTGAGAAAGTGCTGAACATCTGCTGTTACCACTCTGCCCTGATCTTCCACATCAAAATCCCGGAGCAGTTTTTCAATGAGTTTTGCATTAGCCGGATCCCGTTCAACAAATGTAACAAATTTAGCAGCTCTTGATATAGCTTCTATACCCAGGTTACCGGACCCTGCAAAGAGATCCAGAATCATGCTACCGTCTATATATTTTCTTGCCTCAATAAGGTTGAAAATACTTTCCTTGGCTCTGTCGGTAGTAGGGCGTACGTCCAGCCCCTTGGGAATGTTAAATCGTCGTCCTTTTAATTTTCCGGTTATTATTCTCATATCGACTTTTTGAGGGTCTGTGAGTTTAATTAAGTGAATTTACTGATCAGTAGAAACAGTCAGTGATCAAAGATCCAGTGAAAGGAGTATTGCCGGGAAGGCTGCTGCCAGATCAAAGCCGTAGGTCTCCTCTTCGGCATACACGCCAATATCATCCAGTGTATTAAGCTTTATGATCTGTGAAGCTTTGTCCCAGAAACCCTGAAGGGCCTGCTCTACTTCATGAGTCTGATGCCCGAACATATAGATGGTTTCATGCAAACCACGCATCCAGGATGAATTTGCACTTTGCTGCAGCCAATGATAGGGTAGGTCCTGAGCCTGATCAAAGGTCAGGTAAGTGGCCGCTCTGAATTTCCCGAGGAGAAAAGCTGAAATAGATACGATGTTCTTATGGCAACCAATCATAAGGAAAGAGCCGCCCGGCTTTGCCAGTTTCGACCATTTCTGGGCCATCTCAAAATCACTGGAAAATTCTGTGGCAGCGATCTCCTTGGTGAGGTTCTCATAACCTTCCATGAGATTTCTTCTCCTAAGGCAGAGAAATTTGAAATTATCCTTACTCAGACTGTGCCAGGTAGGTTCGATATCTTCTCTCTTTACACCCTTCATAAGGATCGAGAGATGATCTTCCCGCTCATCAGCATTATCGTAAACTACTTTTGGTAAGGCAGTCCAGCATTCGTGAAATGGATGAGTGAGAGCCCTTACTGATTTAATATTGTGATCTTCCCTGAACTGACTGAATGTCGCTTCAATATGAGGAAAGTGGGTATCATCTTGTCTTGTTACCGCATCGATAACATCAAAATTGAAATCAAAGGAGCCAATACGAAAAAGGTGCCTGTCATTTTCCGGATCATTGATCGAATAGAACAAGCGATCAGAAAAAAAACAGACACCTAAATTGGCTGCAGAATCACCCATTAATTCCAGTTAGGAGCATTTTTCATGGTGGTTCGGTTCAGGTCGCCAATAGAATCGTCAGAATCCGGATCTTCAAGCAGATAGATCGGTGGACGAAGAGTATCATTCAGAGTGTACTGAAATTTGTTATACGGAGGTCTTGGCGAGTAAATCAGAGAATCAGGATTGAATACCTCGAAAGTTCTTCCGAATAATGAATCACCCATTACGATCATCAGTGAATCTGTCTTCAGGAATTGAACGAGGCTGTCCAGTCCGCCTTCTGTTGGAGGGAACTCGTCCATTCTGGAATCATATTGTATCAGGGCATCTTTAACAGACATCATTCTGTTACGGACCTTTTCAGTCATAGCTTTTCGCTCTTCAACTACCTTATATGGAGTTACGATAGAGTCATATAGCCAGTATGAGAGCCCAATGATAACTATTCCAAGTACTATGGTCAGGATCTTATTACGATTTTCAATATCCATGGAAAGCGGATCGGTTAAATGTTGATGGTCTTTTTTCCCTAAAATTTCGAGAAGAGAAAATACATTCAGCCCTATAGATATGCAACTTTAGAGCAAATAACATTATTACAATTCGAAAAAAGATGTGAAGACCCTATTTTGTTCACTTATTTGCTAAATCATTGAGGCTGATACTTTTGAACCGGAAAATATTAAGGCTGGCCATCCCTAACATATTGAGTAATCTGTCGGTGCCCCTCCTTGGAGCCGTAGACACTGCTATTGTCGGAAGACTGGAGTTTGTCTATTACCTTGGAGCCATCGCAGTGGGCAGCGTGATCTTTGATTTCATCTTTTGGGGGTTTGGCTTCCTGAGAATGGGTACTACCGGGCTGGTTGCACAGGAATACGGGGCAGATAATGAAAAACAGACCCGCTGGATCCTATTACGAGTATTGACCGTGGCGCTGGGAAGCAGTGTCGCAATTCTGTTGCTGCAGATCCCGCTTATTGAGTTATCCATGAAAATTATAGGTGCCAGTGCTGAAGTTGAGCAGTATACCCGCATTTACTATAACATTCGGATCTTTTCAGCCCCGGCAACTTTATGTCTGTTCGGTCTCAATGGTTGGTTTCTCGGGATGCAGAATGCCGCCTATCCTATGATCGTGACGATATTCTTAAATGGCACCAATATTCTTCTCAATCTGCTCTTTGTCCTGTATTTCGGAATGAATGTAGACGGAGTAGCCTATGGGACCTTAATAGCCAGTTATTTAAGTATGATCCTGGCGGTTAGTCTGTACCTATACAAATACGGCAGCGTGAAAGTTGATTTTGATCTTAAAGAGCTGCTGGATACGCACGAACTAAAAAGATTTTTTTCTGTTAACCGGGACATTCTGATACGCACACTATGTCTCATTTTTTCCTATGCTTTCTTTACAGCAAAATCCGCAGAGCTTGGAGATACGATCCTTGCCGCCAATACGATCCTCCTACAAATGTGGTACATCAGTTCGTATGGGACGGACGGTTTTGCCTATGCCGCTGAAAGCCTGGTGGGAAGGTTCGTTGGGGCAAAGGATGGAGTTAATCTGATCAAAGCTGTTAAGGGTACTATGGTCTGGGGGCTGAGTCTGGGACTGCTGGGCACAGTGACCTATTATTTCTTAGACCGGGAGATCATATACCTTTTCACAAATAAGCCGGAAGTTATAAATACGGCCTTGTCCATGATCATCTGGCTGATCATTGCACCGTTGATCAATGCGGTAAGTTTTATCTGGGATGGGGTTTTTATTGGCGCAACTGCCACAAAACCAATGAGAAACTCCATGCTTATTGCGACGATAATTGTATTCTTACCTGTGTATTTTATAGCGGAGCCATATGGAGGAATGCATGCACTCTGGATGGCTATGACAGGATTCATGGTGGCCAGGGGATTGATCCTGTCCTTATATGCTCCGAAGCACATTTTTAAATTAGCAGGAAAATGATCAGCAGATTTATAAAACAAAGCTGGAAGATTATTCAGAATTCTGTTCTGAACTTCATAGATGATAACGGATTCCAGTTTAGTGCTGCAGTTTCATTTTATTCCTTGTTTTCTCTTGCACCTGTCATTATGATCATCAGTTATGTATTGGGTGCTGTACTCGGAGACGAAACGGTTTTTCGTGAGCTCATGCGTTATCTGGAAACAGCAGTTGGCTCTGAAACAGCTGAAGCTGCAGGGTTACTGCTTGACACGGTAAGTACAGATTCTCAAAGGACCATATATTTACTGGTAAGTATCGCGATATTGGTGGTGTCATCAACAACCATCTTTGTACAATTAAAAGAATCATTCAATCAGATCTTCAGAGTTAAGTCAAAAGAAGGGGTTCTGTTTATTAAGATCCTGATAGATCGCGGAGTGGCTTTGCTGGTGATAGGATTATTCGGGATAGCCCTGCTTTTGTCACTGATGATAGACTCGGTAATGATCTACTTGTTCGACTTTCTTCTTAAGGATTATGAATCAATACAATTGATCCTTGCGGGTGTAGTAGGAAATATATTTGTGCTGCTCACACTCTTTTTACTGGTACTGATGATGTTTTATTTGTTGCCGGATGTTAAAGTGGGACGAAAGCCGTTGGTAATAGGCAGTTTAATTACCACATTATTATTGCTGGCAGGAAAATTTATAGTGGGTGTCATAATCGGAAATAGTTCTTTAAGCCAGATCAATGGTGCAGCCTCATCTATTGTAGTAATGCTCTTATGGGTATACTATTCAAGTATCATCATTTTTTATGGAGCGGAACTCATCAGGGCGATCGCATCAGAGACTGAAAAAGGTATCGAGGCGGGAACTTATGCAGAGAAGTATAAGCTGGTAAAACAAAAAACAGAAGGGAATAAGAGGGCTAAATGAAGCAGATACATTTACTTCGACACGCTAAGAGTAGCTGGGATGACCCGGACTTAAGGGATTTTGAGCGCCCCCTGGCAGAGAGAGGAAAGACCGACGCCCCGAGAATGGGAAGGTTCATAAGGATGATCGATCATAAACCGGATGTGATCTGTTCCTCAACGGCTTTCCGGGCAAAAGAGACGACTCAGTTATTTATTGAAGGAGCAAAGATGGATGAATCTGTCATTAAATGGAATGAAGATCTTTATTTCAATGGTCCCTCAGCCTATATGGAATGTATCAGGCAAACACCGGATAGGTTTGAGTCTCTAATGCTCGTGGGACATAATCCTAACATGGAAGAAATTGCTACCCGGTTATCAGGGGGTAAGGAAAAAGTTTCATTCAGAATGCCAACAGCTGCCCTGATCTGTTTTGAGACTTTTGCTCATAAATGGAGTGATGTGGGGCCTTCAACCTGTCAGGTTAAGTGGATGATGATCCCTAAGATCCTGAATAAACTAATGGATTGATAAAAGCAGGGGTCGGCTGAATCCTGTTTAAAAAAAATGCTATGAATCTGTATATTCAGGCAAAGCATCCAACATTGATTAATCAATCGTATGAATTACAAACAAAATTACTATTACCTGTGCAAGATCCCTTTAAGCGCTGAGGGACCTGAGCATGTAGAGATCATTGACAGAGCAGACGACAGTGAGCAGTTTCCGGAATTATTCAAGAAGTATGAAGAATTGCGTTCTCATGCTTTTAATGATGATAAGATCTACAGTGTTGTTCGTGCTGATGATATTTATGACCTGGTAAGAACCGGTACAGAAAAAGAAGCTCAGGAAGAAGCTTATGAGCAGGCGGAGTCGGAGATCATTACCAATCTGCAACATAGAGTAATGCAGGGTAAGGATGCGAATGCAAAAGCGATCCTCAAAGAGGTGTATGATATAGAAGGCTGATCTGCGGTATAGGTTAAATAAATGTTTACTTAGCTCTGTAGAATGTTTTCATGGAACTCAGAGCATCCTTAACTGTTTATTATAGTAGAACATAAATAAAAAAATAAGCAGTTATTATGGCTACTCAATTAAACGGAGTTGCAAACATGGAAGTAAATATTGGAATATCAGAGGAGCACAGAGAAAAGATCGCAGAAGGCCTGAAAAAGGTACTTGCTGATTCTTACCTTTTATACCTGAAAACTCACAATTATCACTGGAATGTAACCGGTGAGCTTTTTCATCAGTTACATGAGCAATTTGAAGGTCAATATAACGAACTGGCCGAAGCGATTGATGAGATCGCAGAGAGGATCCGCGCCTTAGGATTCAGGGCTCCGGGAAGTTTTAAAGAGTTCAAAGAGCTTACGTCGATCGAAGAAGACACTGATCAGCCCAAAGCAATGGAAATGGTCCGGCGCTTAGCACTGGGGAATGAAGCAGTGATCCGAACTGCCCGGGAAGCACTGAAACCGGCGAATGAAGCGGAAGATGAAGCAACAGTAGATCTTCTCACAGAACGACTTACGGTACACTCTAAAACAGCGTGGATGTTAAGAAGTCATCTGGAAAACTGATGGTTTATGACCTCTCGGAGTAATTCAAAAATAATTAGAGGAGAGTTAGCGCTTTCCTCTTTTTTTTTGGACGGAAAATCTCTTTTATTAGCATCTATTGAATAAACATTAACAATTAAAATTAAGGGCATGGAAAATTTCAATATATCTCCGGAAACACTTACATCATTTGTAGTGGAATATGGAGTGAATATTCTTGCTGCCATCGCCACACTGGTAGTCGGTTTATGGATCGTCAAGTTCATCATTAAAGGGGTCTCTAAAGCGCTGGTGAAGAGTAATGTTGAAGCTGCATTGCAGACTTTTTTGAAAAGCCTCATCAGTATGTTGCTGAAAGTGATGGTATATATTTCTGCACTCGGCGTGCTGGGTGTACAAATGACCTCCTTCATTGCAGTTCTGGGTGCTGCCGGCCTGGCAGTGGGTCTTGCGCTTCAGGGTAGCCTTGCAAACTTTGCAGGCGGTGTATTAATTCTCTTTTTCAAGCCCTTCCGTGTTGGAGATTTTATTGAAGGCGGAGGAGAATCGGGTACAGTAGAACGTATTGACATTCTGCATACGGTACTTGTAACTCCCCAGAATCAGACGATCGTAATTCCAAACGGTGGACTGGCAAATTCTGCCATCACTAATTATTCTAAAAAAGAAGTCAGACGGGTAGATTTTGCTGTTGGTATAGGATATACATCAGATCCCAAGACCGCACGTGCAGTTATGCTGGAACTTTTGAATGCAGATGAAAGAACATTGCAGGAACCAGCTGCTCCTATCGTAGTGATGACCAATCTGGGAGACAGTTCGCTGGATCTGTCTGTGAGAGCATGGGTTAAATCAGAGGATTACTGGAAATATTACTGGGAAAATCTCGAGAAGATAAAAGAAGAACTCGATAAAGCAGGTGTGGAGATCCCATTCCCACAAAGAGATGTTCATATTTATAATGAAGACTGATCTCAGCTTTAATTGAATGCAAAGGCTCATCCGAAAGGGTGCGCCTTTTTTTTATTTATACCTTACCTTGGATTTTCGCGCTTAGCTTCAGTTTCAAACACGATTGAATATATTTCATCAGAAATAGTATCTTATCGATTCGCAGCCGAAAGGCGTAGTTTAAAACTAAATGTCCCATGAGGAAAGGAAGGTTGTTGTGTCTGACCTGGAGCAAGAAAAAAAATCAGCAGAAAAAGAGAATACTGCTGAAACTGAAAAACAAGTAAATAAGGCGGAAAAATCCCCTGAATCAGACACTGCTACAGAGCAGGTTGATGTAGCAGAGAAGGAAGCCCCTGTAAAAGAATCCAATGCGGATCCGGCAGACTCCGAAGAAGCTGAGATAACCCCTGAGCAAGCTGATAATGCAGAGGGCCCCGAAACAGCAGATAGTGATGAAGATGCTGGTGAGGACACTGATAGTGTGCCTTATTACAAGGAGATACTGGAAAGGGCAAAAGAAGTTGCAGTTCAGGAAGACTGGGCTTTCGTAACCACGGAACTATCCAATCTAGCTCAGCAGATCACCGAAGGACCGGAATCATCAGACGACGAGGTCAGAGCATTGATCGATGCGTTCGAGCAGACACGGGAAGAATTTGAGCAGCGCAAACAAGCGCACTACGATGAACTGAATCGTAAAAAAGAAGAAAATCTTGCCCGCAAAAAAGAATTACTGAAGCAACTCTCTGATATAATCAGTGAAGAGAAGTGGACAGCGACCAAAGAAGTAGGGCAGATCCGTTCGAAGTGGGATAATATTAAACTCCTGCCCAACAGTGAGAAAGATACTATTAATGAGCGTTACGAAGAATTACTCGCTGAATTCGATGACCATAAAGTAGATCGGCTGGTAAAGAAACTTCAGAAAGAAGAGGAAAACCTGGAGCTGAAGCTGCTTCTTCTCGACAAGATGGATTCGACCACTAAAAAGCTGGGAGAAGAAGAGGCTGATTATAAGGCATTGAATAAAGAATTCAATGATCTGCTGGCACAATGGAGGAAAGTAGGTCGCGTACCATCAGAGAAGAATGAAGCAGTATGGGACCGATATAATACCGCTCAGGATGCATTTAATACCTATCGACTGAAGCACGATAAGAAGTACCGGGAAAAGATCGAGAAATCACTTTCCAAGAAAAAGAACCTTATCAAAGAAGCGGAAGCTCTGGTAGATATGAAGAATATTGCCAAAGCAGCCCGTAAGGTGAACAAGCTTCATAAGGCGTGGAAGAAAACAGGTAATCTTCCTCAGAAAGATGAAAATGATCTGTGGGATCAGTTTAAAGCCGCAACGGATGCATTCAATCAGAAGAAGTCTGATAACATAGAGGTTCTCCGGGACCAGGAAGAAGAGAATTACGAGAAAAAGAAAGAGCTGGTACAGAAAGCAGCCGAGGCTAAGACTACAGATGATTTCGATGCCGGACACCAGCTCATGCAAGACCTCATGGAGCAGTGGAAGAAGATCGGCCCCGTGCCCCGGAAAAAGTCTTCTAAGATCTGGAAGAAGTTTAAAGCTGAGATGGATGAGTTTTATGACCGGCGCAGAGATCATTTTAAAGAACAGCGCAAAGATCATAAGGAGAACCTGGCCCGGAAGAATGAGATCCTGGAAAAACTTAGGGAACTAGGAAAGCATGAAGATCCTGCTCTGGCAGTTGAAGAAGCTAAAAAACTACAACAGTCTTTTAAGGATGCAGGTCACGTTCCTATTAAAGTGAAGAACAAGATCTGGAAAGAGTACCGGGAAGCCTGTGACGTTATTTATGACCGTTACCGGGCACTGGGATCAGATCTTGGGATGGAAAGAAAGCTGGCTGCTGAAGGTATAGATCCAAAAGCCAGGAAAGAGATCATCAAATATGAGAAAGAGATCGGAAAACTGAAGAAGGAGATCTCTTCGATTGAAAGTGAGGTTATACAATATAAAGAGGCTAAAACCTACTTCAAGCCAACTAACAAAGGAAATAAGCTGATCGATGAGCTTCAGGAGAAGATCGACAAGGCCGAAGAAAAGCTTGATGATAAAGCCGATCGTGTATATGAATTAAAGAAAAAGATTGACCTCATTACTGCAGCGGCAGAAGCGGATGAGGCAGAAGAAAGTACCGGTGAAGAAGAATAAGAATGGATATGTATCAAGCGCAGCATGTATCATCTTCGCTGATGCGTAAATAATTCTCTATTTTTATTGGTTGAAGGACATAAATATCATCTAAGAATAATCTAACGGAAGGCACGAAGCTAACTTTGTTATCTTCAGTGATTAATCCTGTTTCAAACTCAATCAACTTGAGCGCATCTACAAATATAAAATTCTGGGGGGTCAGAGGTTCTACACCTTGTGCTAACATTGAGAATATGCACTTTGGTGGTAACACCACCTGTGTGCAGATCTCTATACCAGGGCAGGATGAAATGCTGGTCATAGATTGCGGGACAGGTCTCAGGAACCTGGGTAATGCTATCGAAGAAGAGAATGGCAACCTGAACGGTTCGATCTATATCACTCACCCACACTGGGATCATTTACAGGGTTTTCCTTTTTTCAAGCCTCTTTACTGTAAAGGAAACGAATTTAATGTGTATATCCCGCCCCAGGGAGACGCCGGATGTAAAGATATACTTCAGGGGCATATGTCTAACACGTTTTTCCCGGTTTCAATAGATATGCTGGAAGCAAAAATGGATTGTACCACTTTTGAGAAAGGTATGATGCATTTTGATGCCTACGATGTTGAATATATGTGGGCCAATCATACCATCGATACCGCGATCTTTAAATTTCACATCGGGGGCAAAGCGATCATATTTGCTCCTGACAATGAGCTTCCGGTAGCTAAAAGCGATTATGCGGTTTCATTTCTGAAAGAATTTCGTTCATTTATTCACGGCGCAGATGTGCTTATCCATGATGCTCAATTCAATATGGAGCAGTATGAACAAAGGGTCGGGTGGGGACACAGTGCTTGGGAAGTGATCGTGGACATAGCCCGGGAGGAAAAAGTTTCACATCTTTATCTGACACATCACGATCCTGACAGTACCGATAAGTATCTTAATAACCTCGAAGCTACTATCCGGGAAAGATTTGAGATATATTTTGACCAGATAGCCCTCGCCAGAGAAGGACAGGAAATTATCCTGTCCTATGACAGCTGACCATCTGTTTCATCAGAAATAATAACGGATCCCAATCGCTCCGTTGCCATTAAATTCGGTATCCGGAACGAGATCCAGTATGGGTGCGACTTCAGCGAATAGTCCGATCGGCTGATCAGAGATAAGATAATTCAGGCCAATCGGTATACGGGCTCCCACAACAGCATCATTTGCAAAAACCACTCTGCCACCGATCCCGTAATACCAGGCCAGTCTTCCTTCATCAATATCATTGAACCAGTTATGAATGAGGTAGTCTCCCTGAAGTAACAGAGCATCATTATTTCCCGAGAACGACCACGCCACACCTACATCGAATGCAGATCTTTGGTTATTCCATTTTTTAAGAGTAATTCCTGATGGTTCTCCCAGCATGATACCGGCGCCTAAATTACCGCCAATACCGTTGGCCTGAGCAAAGGCACTTTCACTGGTAAGAAATAATAAAACGATAAACAGAACTGATGTTATTAGTTTATTTAACTTCATAATTGGATCTGAGATTATTGGGCAAGATTAGTAGATTAATATTTAAATAACGGGATCTATTAATCCATTAATAGCATTAGCTATTAACACTATTGATCTTAACAAGGACCAAAGAAAAAACATTTAAACGAATATTAAAACTATGAGCAAGGATTATTACAACTCCGATGACCTGAAGAAGTTTCCGAATGTCACTGAATTCCAGGAAGAACTGGGCGAAAAGTTTTTTAAATATTATGGAGCTGTATTTGAAGAAGGAGCCCTTACTAAAAGAGAAAAATCACTTATTGCTTTAGCCGTAGCTCATACGGTACAGTGTCCGTATTGTATTGATGCTTATAGTTCCGAAAGTCTCGAAACCGGTGCATCAGAGGAACAAATGATGGAGGCCGTTCATGTGGCTACAGCGATCCGGGGCGGAGCCTCGCTGGTTCACGGTGTCCAGATGATGAATAAAGTGAAAGATCTGTCAATGTAATTTTAATCGAGCCCTGATTTTATGAAAAGCCTCAAAGCAGAAGGCCATAGTTTATCGGATCCAAGGATCCAGCTGGATATACTGAACCAGCATAACGAAAGATTAAAAACCACCCCGAAGTTCGAAGAAAAGATCAGTGAAATAGGTCTATACCCTCTTCAGCCCAACGAAATTGAAATATTTCAGATAAACGTTGGGTATATGTGCAATATGACCTGCAAACATTGTCATGTAGACGCCGGACCGGACCGGCAGGAGATCATGACCAAGGAAACACTCAAACAGTGTCTTGCTGCTCTTGATGATCCCCGGATCAAGACGGTTGATCTCACGGGTGGTGCACCGGAGATGAATCCTCATTTTCGCTGGTTTGTAGAAGAGGTGCGTCGAAAAGGGAAAAAGGTCATTGTCCGGTCGAACCTGACCATTCTGACCACAAATAAATTCGGAGATCTGCCCGATTTTTTTGCTAAGCATAAGGTTGAGGTTACTTGCTCACTGCCTTTTTACAGTAAAAGACGAACCGACCAGCAACGGGGTGAGGGAACTTATGATAAATCGGTGAGTGCGCTGAAGATATTGAATGATCTCGGTTATGGTACGGATCCTGAACTCCAGCTTAATCTGGTAAATAATCCGGTTGGCGCATTTTTACCGGGAAGCCAGGAAACCCTTGAAGAGCAGTTTAAAAAAGAGCTGCATCGCAGCCATGGGATCCATTTCAATAATCTGTTTACCATCACGAACCTGCCTATTAGCCGTTTTTTGAACTTCCTGCTGATGTCCGGAAATCTGGAAGATTATATGGATAAACTGGTACAGGCTTTTAACCCGGCTGCTGCTTCCGGTGTAATGTGCCGCAACACGATCTCGGTTAGCTGGGACGGTTACCTGTATGATTGTGACTTCAACCAGATGCTGGAGATCAAAACGCATGAGAAGGCCGGGCAGCATGTGAGTGAATTTGATCTGGATAAACTGAATCAGAGAGACATAAAAACGGATCAGCATTGCTATGGTTGCACGGCCGGGGCCGGAAGCAGTTGTGGGGGAGCTACTACCTGATACCTATGAAAGCGGTACTTATAATATTTGTCAAAAACCGGGTTCCCGGTAAAGTTAAGACCAGGCTGGCAGCCGACCTTGGAGATATCAGGGCACTGGAAGTTTATGAAAAGCTGCTCAAATATACCCGTTCTGTGATGATTGAGGCAGACACTCGAAATCAGGTCTGGTTTTCCGGTGAGGTCCCTGATGGGAATGAATGGAATAAGTCTGCTCAGAAGCTTATGGTTCAGCCAACCGGCAACCTGGGAGAGAAAATGTCTCATGCTTTCCGCTGGAATTTTGAACAGGGAGCGGAAAAAGTAATGATCATCGGGAGCGATTGTGCGGAGATCACTTCCGGACATATAAAAAAGGCAATTACTGCTTTGAATGATAAAGATCTCGTGATAGGACCTGCAAAGGACGGAGGTTATTATCTGCTGGCTATGAAGACATATTATCCTGAGATCTTTAATGGAGTGGATTGGAGTACATCAAAAGTATTGATGCAGACCCTTAATACTGCTGAAAGGCTGGGTCTGGAATCTGTGCTGCTTGAAGAGCTGAATGATGTGGATGAACTGGAGGACTGGAATGAGGTCAGGCATAAGTTCGAATAAGATCAGTGTTATCATTCCCGTTTATAATGAATCGGAGGGTATAGCCGGTCTTCTGGAATATCTCCAAAAGGTCTTTAAACCCGGTGAATGTGAGATCATTTTAGCAGACGGGGGCTCGGATGATGACACCGTTGAAATAGCTTCAGATTATCCATGCCGGATAGTTGTGAGCCCAGACAAAGGAAGAGCCGCACAGATGAATTACGGGGCCCGTCTTGCGGAGGGAGAAATATTCTATTTTCTCCATGCGGATACTTATCCTCCTGAAAATGTAACGTCATTGATTCGTTCTGCACTGAGTAAAAGCGAAGTTGCTGCAGGCTGTTTTCAGCTTCGATTCGATCACGATCATCCAGCTCTAAAGCTCTATAGCTGGTTTACCCGATTTGATGTGGATCTGTTCCGTTTCGGAGACCAGAGTTTATTTATTGAACGACAGGCATTCGATAAATCCGGAGGCTTTGATGAGGATTTGATCGTGATGGAGGATCAGGAGATCATTAACCGTATCCGGAAGGAAGGCGGGTTCAGGTTAATGGAAGAGTACGTGCAGACATCTGCAAGAAAGTACAAAAAAGTCGGTCTGTATAAGCTACAGTTAATATTTACTTTAATAACGATCCTGTACTACCTGGGAGTACCGCAGGCCGTTTTAGTACATTTTTATCGAACGATGATTCCCGGCTAATGTTACTTCAATATTAAGATATGAATTTTACAAGAGGTTCTCTTTTAAGATTCTTATCTTTGTTGCCCTTATGAACGTTAGCAGTTATCTGTGAAGACTAGAACCACTTTAATACTTTTATTTGTTTTTAGTTCAGCGACATATGGTCAGACGGCTTTTGAGAGAGCCGAGACCGAGGCAGGTATCCTAGGTCTGTCCATTACAAATTATGGTACCATAGGAAAGCCTGATGTCCGTAATAATCCGGCAGACGGATTTAGTATGAGGTACCCTCTCAGTACAGGAACGGAGCATTTATTTGAGGCAGGGCTTTGGATCGGTGCCGTGGCAAACGGTTCGCAGATCACGGTATCCAGTTCTGCCGTTACAAACCCATCAGGATATAGCAGAGGCAGGGCCGGTTATGAATTTACTGCTGACCGTGAGATACGCTTTGAAGGAGAGGAGACCGGTCTCGGGGTAAGTGAGCAGGATATCATTGCAGACTTCACCGATCGCAGACGCTCCATCGATGGTATTCCTATTAATGGTCATGATTTTCCTTTGTATGCAGATATCCGGCTGGAAAGTTATAACTGGGGATTCCCGTTTACTGAAAACTTCAGCATCCTGAAATATGAGATCACCAATAATAGTGATCAGTATGGTTCACCGGTAACCTGGGATAGTGTATATGTAGGTATGTATGCCGATATTGTAGTAAGGAATGTAAATACTGCTACTGAAACCGGCGGTGACTTCTTCAACAAGAACGGAATTGGTTATCTGGATTCACTGTATACCACCTATGCTTTTGATGCCGGCTCAAATGATAATCCAAGCATTAATACTTATGGTGCAGTTTCCATTATCGGTGCTGAGTACGAAGGCGATTACTATCACCCGCTTAACAGGGAGTATCTGGAATCACAGGGTAAATCTGCTCCTAAGGTAGGTCCCAGTTACTGGTTATTTTCAGCCGGTACCGGTGTTTTTCAGGGACCGAGGGATGATATTGACCGGTACACCCGGTTAACGCAGGACTTTCCAATCGATGAAACAACTCCAACTACGACCGATCCGGATGATTTTACGTATCGTGATGCATTAAGAACGGACGGTCAGGATTCTGAAGGTAATTACATCTCTCTGGTTAAGATCGGGCCGTTTCCGCGAATTGAGCCCGGCGAAACTTTCACAGTTTATTTTGCATACTCGGCAGCACTCAAGCCGGATCAGTTTCAGGGAATTGCAGGGAAAAGCGTTGACACAGAAGAATCCCGTGAAAACCTGAATACGACTTTAAATTCCATTTTCCGAGTATTCCAGGGCGAGGATCAGAATAATAACGGAGTTCTTGACGGCGATGAAGATACTAACAACAACGGGGTTTTAGACCGTTATCTTTTCCCCACTCCTCCCGACAATCCAAAAGTAAAGGTTCAGTTATCGGCCGGCCGTGCATCCATTTACTGGGATCGCAGCGCCGAGGCATCCGTAGACCGGGTATCCGGTGAGCAGGATTTTGAAGGTTACCGGGTTTACAGCACTGATCTTGGAGATGATCTCAACCCGACCCCTCGCCTGATTCAGGAATTTGATAATGTCGGCAATGACATTGGTTTTAATACCGGTTTTGATGCAGTTCGGCTGGAACAGCCTGTAACCTTTGAAGGAGATACCACAGAATACTGGTACCGATATGATTTGGATGGACTTTTGAGCGGTTGGCAGTATCAGATCTCCGTAACATCTTTTGACAGGGGCAGTGACCAGTTTGAGATACAGAGTTTAGAAAGCAGCAGAAACACCAATGCCATAAGAATATTTCCGGGTACACCGGCCAATGAAAACTTCGGAAGCAGCGCAGAAGAGTATCAGGTCGGGGTATATCCGAATCCGTATCGCGTGAATGCAGCGTGGGACGGAGCAAATGAAAATGAGAGAAAACTATATTTCTATAATCTGCCTGCTAGATCAGAGGTGAGGATCTATACCATTTCTGGTGATATAGTAGCAGAATTCAAACATGATGCAGATACCTATAACGGGGACATCACCTGGTTTAACAACTTTAGTGATACACCCAGGATCCTGCCTGGTGGTGAACATGCATGGGATCTTCAGTCCGATGCAAATCAGATCCTTACCACGGGTTTATATCTGTATAGTGTGCAAGATCTTTCCACCGGTAAAGTACAAACCGGCAAGTTGGTCATAATCAAATAAATAAAAACGGAGAATTGAAGATGAGAAAACTTCTACAATCTTTTCTGGTTGTTGCTGTTCTTCTGATTCCTGTAATCGCGCAGGCACAGGTTGACACAGTCTCGGTCAGAGATTTTAATACATATGAAAATTTAACCTCGGAGGATGAGATTTCTCAGAATCCTCTGACGGGGCAAACGGTTCAGTTTACTGCTGTTGTTACATCATATCCGCTGAGCTCAGGACTGGCTTCTTACAACGAAGCTGAAGACGATATTGGACGAATCCACTTTTTTGTAACTGATACAGCTGCTGTCACTCAGGGACGTGACGGAATGTCTATTCAGATCGTGGAAAGCAACCTGGCACTAATTGAAGACGCCGGAATGACCAGAGGTTCGGTTGTGGAATTTGTGGGTTCACTCACTTTCTTTGGAAGTACTGCACAGGTAGACCTCGAGTCTCTTAATATTCTGGGTACGGTTGCATCCGATTATCCGGAATTTGCTCCTCTGCTCGAGCCATGGGAGATTACTGCTGATGAGCTGAATATTGCCAACGGCGACGGGACATATGAAGTGTCTCTGGCCAACTATGGAAAGTACAATGGTGCTTATGTACGACTGGCAAACTCTACCGTATCTAACGTATCTACCGGAGACCGTCCTAACTGGGCTGTTAACAGCGGTGGTTCAAGAGTATATGTTTATGATACTTCTTTAAGATTCAGAAATGACCGACCTACTTACCGAACCGGTTATAACTGGCGTCATGCAGAAGACGGCGATTTTGTACCTCCGGTACCGGGTGCAAATGTTGACCTGAGTGGTTTCGTTGTTCTGAATGGAGATGATCCGGACGGAAACAATGCTGCAGATAAGAGCACCTTTAACATCAACCCGTTTGAAGATGGTGTTGTATGGCTGAATGATACCCGATTTGTTGACGGTCAGGATCTGGGCGGCGGACAGACTTTCGAATGGCCAAATGACCTAGTAGTTAATGGACTGCCACCGGCACTTTCTCAGTTAACTCAGACTCCTGAATCAGGTGTAACTTCCAGTGATCAGGTAGTAGTTACTGTAAATGCAGTTTCCCAGGAACAAGCAGGTACAGTTACAGGTGTGAGCCTTTTCTATCAGGCTACCGGAGATGCCAGTGTGACTGAAGTTCCTATGACAAACACTTCAGGTGACACATACGAAGCAACACTTCCAACATTCGCTAACTTCAGCTCTGTTTCTTATTACATCGAAGCAACGGGTTCCAATAACTTAGTAGGTCGTTTCCCGATCTCCGGAACTCAGAATTTCTTCGTAGCTGATGAAGCTATTTCTTCTGTTGAAGTACTGCAGAAAACTGCTGACGAAAGCACCGGAGCCAGCCCTCTTGCAGGCGCAGGCACCATTGAGATGAATATTTCCGGTCTGATCACCTCAGCTGTAGGAACCGATGGTGTGGTAATTCTGCAGGACAATGCAGCTGCATGGGGCGGTATCTTTCTTGAGCAGACTGCAGAGACTGAAGCTCTTGTTCGTGGAGACAGCATTACCGTAACGGCTGGTGCCGTTGTTGAGCAGGAAGTAAACGGTTCAATCACGCTTTCACAGCTGACCGATCTTACTTTTACAGTGAATTCTTCCGGAAATGATATTGAAGCGGTGATTCCTTCCGTGCTAACTTCAGATGCCGTTGCTCTTGAAGCAGCCGGTGAAGTTGAAGCATTCGAAGGTATGGTCGTTAAATTCGAAAATGCATTCTTCGTAGAAGAGGGCAGCTTTGGTGAGTGGACCATTGCTAACACGGCACCGGGTGCAGATACGATCGGTGTGATCATGAACGAGGATATCCGTTCATCTGCGATCGGTGAGACCAATATTCCTGGTGATCTGAGTCGTTTCGTACGTGACGATGCAACATTCACAGCCGTTTATGGTCTGGTAGCTGCTTCTTTCGGAAGCCATAAGATCATGCCGCGTAACCTGGATGATATTCAGGGTACTAACTGGGCTATTCCAAATGTTCAGTTCGACCTGCTGACACCAGAAGATGGTGCAACAGTTGCTGTTACAAGCGACATCAACGTTACCTGGGAATCTACCACCGACTATGACGGTGATGAAGTAAGTTATGAGTGGGTGCTCTATGCAGCTGCTGATACTTCTGAGATCGTTGCTGTTCCTGCTAACAATGGCGGACTGGATCCAAATGTAACACTTCCATATGCTACCGTAGACGGTCTCCTAAGTGGTGCCGGACTCGCTGTAGGTGAAACTGCAGACTTTGTATGGAATGTAAGAGCAATCGACAGTTCAGATACTGTCGGCGTTGCCTTTGGTTATGACTTTGATGCACAGGCATTCAACTTCGGATATAATACTCTGACTCTTGAGAGAGGAGTTCAGACTTCTAACGAAGATGAATCAGGACTGCCAACAGAGTATACTCTGAAGCAAAACTATCCTAACCCATTCAACCCGACCACTCAGATCTCTTTTGATCTGCCTGCAGCCAGTGAAGTAAGACTGGATGTATATGATATGCTCGGAAGAAGGGTAGCCACTGTGGTTAATGAGCGTTTTACTGCCGGTTCTCATACCGTTCAGTTCAATGCTAACAGCCTCGCAAGTGGTATGTACATTTATCGCATTAACGCAGGTAACTTCTCGTTCACCCGCAAAATGATGCTGATCAAGTAAATTTTATTAGCCGGGCCCACCAATCAGGGTGGGTCCGGTTATTTTTTATAATTATGATGTATAAAGGTCCATCGTTGAAACAAATAAAGAATTTAATACTACTGGCTTTCGCATTTCCATTGGTAATGACCGGATGCGATAGTTCTATAAGCGGTGATTTTGTTGAAAATCAGCCGCCATCCACAAATCTGACCGTTGACAAGATCAACCGTGGTGAGGAAGACCGTCTTTCCAGTCAGATTAATATCTCCTGGTGGGGAGTGGATTCCGATGGTTACATTGTCGGCTATGAATACGCTATCAATGATACCAGTGAAAACGCCTGGACCTATACTGAAAAAACAGATTCTACCTTTATACTTCCTATAAGCAGTGGGCAGAGTACGGATGATGTACTCTTTAAAGTTCGCGCAATTGATAATGACGGGGCTACAGATCCGGTAGGTGCCCGCCTGGTCTATCCGATCGTAAATACAGCTCCTACTGTAGAGATCAACTCTGTTGAGACACCGCCGGACACCCTTTTCTCCATTGCGAGTTTTGGCTGGCAGATCAATGATCCGGATGGTTTCCTGAATATAGACCGAACCGAGATCGCATTTAATGATACGACCGACTGGATCTCAATTCCTATCCCGGATAATGCGGAACAGAATGGATTGTTTATTTCGGTTGAACTGGACAATTCAGTAACCGGTACCACAAGCGGTGAGTTATTCCTGGGTAAAAGCTACATACGTACCCAGATACAGGCTCCTAATCTGGAAGTAGGCGGGGATAACACTTTTTATGTCCGAACGGTCGATAAAGCCGGAGCAAGCAGTTCTGTTGATACAGTAAGCTGGTATATAAAGGAACAGCGCTCCAGAACTCTTTTTCTGAATGATTTCTCGGGTACTTTTTCCGGCGAAGCACAAGCTTTGCACCTTGATCTTCTGGATCAGAACGGAATCCAACCCGATGTCTGGATCATCAACGATGGCCAGGCAGGCGGCGGCCGCAAAGTGAGACTTTCCGAAGCATTTCCGGTAAACATCGATCCTACGTTGAAAAAGACCCTGGCTAAATGGGATCATATATACTGGATCTCTAATGATATTGACCGAAATATCACTTACGCACAGGAGATCTTATCTGACTTTATTGATGAGGGTGGAAACCTTTTTGTAAATATTCCGATGAAGGGACTGGACCTTTCCGATCCTATATTCAATTTCCTGCCTGTGGATTCATTGGGTGTGCTTACCGGTATTGAAACAGGGTTTCAGATACCTAATAATACCGAGATCCTTAGTTCTCCTGAATTTAACGGGCCAAATCCATTAACCACCCAAAGGATTACCGGTTCGTATCCGCTAAAGCCAATCGTAGGGGCGCAATCAATCTATACGGCTGATTTTAAGACATCCACTCTTGTGGGTAGTACTACCGAGTATGATGAATTTGAGTCGGTAGGCATAAGAAATCCGGAAGGAAACCTAGTTTATTTCGCGCTGGATTTCAGATTGATCACAGGAAATAACAACCTATCAGATCTGGTCAACAGCATCTGTGTCGGGGATTTAGAATTCGTTCAATAATGGCTTCTATGATGAAGAAAATTATTTTTTCCACTTTATTATTATTGGTGTTAGTACCCATGCTTGCTTTCGGGCAAAATACGGGAACTCTGAAGGGTACAATCATTGATGCAGAGTTTAATGAACCACTGCCCGGTGTGAATATCTTTATCAAGGGAACAACGTTCGGGGCAGCAACAAATGTGGATGGAAATTATGAGATCCGTAATATTCGTCCGGGTGAATATAATGTTGAGATCTCCTTTGTAGGCTTTGAAAGGGTTCTTTTGACCGGGATAAGGATCACCGCCGGGGAAGAAACAGAACTTAATTATACGTTGAAGGAGCAGATCCTTACTTCGGATGAGGAAGTAGTAGTAGTGGGTGAGGCACCTATTTTTGATGTAGAAAAATCTTCCACCTCAAGTAATATCAGTCGCTCACAGATCGAGGCAGCACCAATCCGCCGGGTTGAAGATGCCGTTCAGTTGCAATCGGGGGTCGTAAAAGATCCAACGGGTCTGTATATAAAAGGAGGCCGTGCCTATGAGACCGGCTACGTAGTTGACGGAGTTTCGGCTCAGGATCCCCTCGCAGGTACCGGTTTCGGTCTGGATCTTGGTGCTAATTCATTTTCAAATATTGAAGTAATCACCGGTGGGGTCGGGGCCGAGTACGGAGATGTAACTTCCGGTGTGGTAGCTGTTCAGACCCGGGACGGTGGGGACAAATATGAAGGAAGTTTCAGCCACAAACGGGATAATTTTGGTTCCAATGTAGCCTCAAATCAGGCTAATTTTTTCACTGACATTTATGAGCTAAGTATTGGAGGCCCGGGTCTTCTGTCAGAAAAGCTGCTGCCTGCACTTGGTCTGGATCTGCCGGGAAGAATAAGTTTCTTTGCCACCGGTCAGCTGGCTGTTTCCGATGAGTACACCAAAAACTCTGCTAACCAGGTTCGCTCTTCCCTGATAGATGATACTTTCTGGTCTCCGCGACAGGATAATCGCTGGAACGGGATGCTTAAGATGACCTATAATATTAAGCCGGGGATGAAATTCCAGGCGGCTTACCAGCGTTCACTCACGGTGAATCAAAACACCCGAATGTTGCAGATCACCGGTGCTGATGTTCAGATACGTCCGGGCTATCAGTTTATATTTCAGCCCGACCTGGATAATGCCAATACCTATACACATGAATCAAAATTGGCTTACGTAAAGTGGACGCACACCGTTTCACAGACTGCTTTTTATGATATACAGCTATCCCGCCTTTTTACCCGCCTTCGTTCCGATGCAAATGGCAGGGACTGGAGACCGGAAAATGTAGATAGTGAATTTGATCCCGAGAGTATCACCACATTTCCAGCCCGGGAATTTGAGGGGGGTGATGATTTTACCTACGTCCTTGCCGGACCCGGATTCTATAATAACGGAGGTATTGCTACTCTCTGGCATGACCACTTTGCTGAAGAGATCACGTTGAAGTCCACCGTTACAAAATTCTTTAATGAGCGTCAGAATCAACTGACCGGTGGTTTCGAATTTAAGTTCAATGATTATCAGTGGATCGATATTACCCGTCCGTGGATCGGGGCACCAATCCAGATCGACGAAAATACTTTCTCCGAGACCAGAAGAGTGGGAGAAACCTTTGATATATGGCGTGTAAGACCAAAGAGAGGAGCTTTTTTCTTAAGTGATAAGATCCGCTACCGTGGACTGATCGCGACTATCGGCGCCCGCCTGGAATACTGGGCTCCTGGTGCTTATGTGGATCGTGCGATCGACAATCCTGAAGCTCCTATTCCTGATTTTATCCGGGATGAGTATAAAAATGATACCAAGAAGATCTTCGGCCAGCGTTTTAAATTTCGCCTTTTGCCTAAAGTGAGAGTTTCCTTCCCGGTACGTGAAAATCAGGTGCTCTTCTTTAATTATGGTCATTCTGCCAGGATCCCGCATCCAAGTTTTGTTTATGCCGGTCTGGATCCCTTTTATCAGGATCAGTCAGACTTCCCCGATCTCGGTAACCCGAATCTGAACCCGGAAGTGGATATCTCTTACGAGATCGGTCTGAGAAATCAGCTTTCTGCCAATGATGCATTGAACATCTCGGCTTTCTGGAGAGATAAGTACGATTTTGTCACTACTCAGACCATTACCGTGCAGGATCCAACCGGACGTCCGGTACAGCGTGCTTTCCGGATTAACGGAGACTATGCACGATCACGGGGAGTTGAGATGACATATATTAAAAGGTACCGTGACCTGCTGCAGGGACAACTGTCGGTAACCTACTCCAGAGCGGAAGGTCTGAGTTCAACCAATGACGATAATTTCCAGAACATCGCCGGGCAGCAGCTGGTAGGAAATAATGTTGAGACCCCGCTTGCCTGGGATCGGCCATGGGATATCAAAGGGAATATTACTTTTACTTACGACCGGGATGAGCCACTGTTTGACCTTGCACCTCTGAATCAGTTTCGTGCTTTTCTATCAGCGGTTTGGAGAAGCGGTAACAGATACACACCCTATGAATTTGTAGGCTTTTCTCGTAACCCTGTGACAGGAGCCAATGACTGGAGACCTATCTATGAAAGAGTACAGGATCCTTCAAAGAGATTTAGTGAAGTGGGGCCATCCTGGTTTTATATGGATCTGAACATTCAAAAATGGATAGAGATCGGTGATACCAGACTATCTGCATTTCTTGAGATCACCAATCTCCTGAATAACCAGAATGCGATCATTGTGAATCCTGTAACCGGTGAGGGGTACCGTTCAGACTATCCTAATTCACAGGAAGCACTGGTTAATCTTAGAAATGACCGGTCCTATGATGTGCCTGGTAATGTGAGAGATCCAAGATATCTCGACCCAAATGATAATAACGTGCCGTCGTACTTAAACCCTGCGAACTTTCTGCAGCAGCGACAGATCATGTTTGGAATATCCTTACAGTTTTAATGATGAAGAATAAAAGGATGAAATTAAACCGTTTTACAATTTCCGCTGCTCTGGTTCTGGTATTGAGCGTCAGTGCAACGGCACAGAGTATTCTTCCAAATTTTGGAGGAGACCGCTCCGGTACCTCCGGATTCCAGTTTGCGAAGATCATTGTAGATGCCCGGTCGGCATCAATGGGCAGTTCAAACATGGCGGATGCTTTTGATGCTTCCAGTCTTTATTGGAACCCGGCCCTGGCTTCCAGAATGGAGAGCAGCGAGTTCATGGCAGGCCACACCGTATATTTTGCAGATATCAATATGGAATATCTGAGTTATGTACAGCGTAAGGGCAAGTTCGCTTTCGGTGCTTCTGTACAGTACCTGAACTCCGGGGATATTAAGGAGACCACAGAATTTCAGCCTTTTGGTACAGGAAGAACATTCAGAACCATTCATATGAATGTTGGGCTGACCGCATCTCATGCGATCACAGAATTATTCAGTTATGGCATTACTGTGAGATATCTGATGGAAAGAATTGAAGAGGTCGAGATCAAAACCGGTGCTATCGATTTTGGCTTCTTTTACACAGTAGGAGAGACCGGACTCCGGTTCGCAGTAGGTATTAATAATTTTGGTCTGGATACCAGTCCATCAGGTACAACCATACGTGAGACAACACAGGGGAATGAAGAGGTGAGCGATTTTGCCGATGTTTCCCTGCCAACACGATTTAATATAGCAGCAGCATACGATGCTTTTGAGAATGAACAAAATAAACTGGTGATCACAGGTCAGATCACCAACCCGAGTGATAATTCAGAACGGGTAGGATTGGGTGTCGAATATGGATTCATGAAGCAGTTCTTTCTAAGAAGCGGTTACGAGTTCGGAAGGGAAGAAAGAATTATTCCCAGCTTTGGAGCAGGTATTAAAGTTCCTTTCGCCGGTCGTTCGTTCTCTGCTGATTATGGATATACTCAATTTGACCGTCTTGGAACAGTTCACCGTGTAGCCCTAAGAGTAGCACTATAAACTTATGAAGAATATTAGACTAAATATCTTAGTAGTCCTGATTCTGGCCGGATCCCTTACTTTTATGCAGGGATGTGATACCATTTTCGGATCCAAGCAGGATGATACCACCGACGAAATATTTGATGAAGGTCGCATCGATCCTAATCTTGAAAAAGTGGACGGATATGCACCAGTGCTACCGGTCTGGGAAAACTTTGATGCTCCCACAGATGTATATGTTGGTTTTGACACCTTTGTCTATGTTACCGACTCTGAAGGTCTTCATGTACTGGACCGCGCAGATCTTGCACCAAGAGTAACCTTCCCTATGAAAGGGGCGGTATCGGTAGTACAGGATCGGTTATTAAATGTATATGTTGCAGGGCGTATTGATACTGTGATCGAGAATATTGATCCCAATATTACCTGGGACCTGCCGGTGATCTACAAGGTAAGAAACCTGAATGGCACCGGACCGGTTGAAGTGGTAGATACATTGATCTTTCCATTCGCAGATGCCAGTTTGAGTACAACCGCTGCCAAGCAGTCCAGATTAGACCGTAACTCAGCACTTAACTATGAGTTAGTGGAAGTAACAGGATTGACTGTGCTTACCGACAACACTCTGTATGTAACGAGAAGAGGTCCTTTTACTGATAACTCACAGGTTGCTGCTCCGGATAATATTGTTCTTGAGTTCCAGCCGCAGGTGATCAATGGTGCAGAGACCGATCAGATGGTGAATGTACGACAGATAAGAACATTGAGTCCAACCACCCCATCGTTACTTAGCGGTATCGGGATGAGTGATATTCAGGGATTGATCGGGCCCCCGCAGCGTGACACCTTTACGGATGACCGAAGTTTTATCATTGCTCAGGCTGAGCCGGGCGTTGAGATCCCTTTCAGAGTACTTTGGGTGAATGCAGTAGAGACCACAGACGGACTTATTTTCGAGTCAAATGCTGACCTGCTGAGAAAAGACACAGCTGCTGCCGATTCCTTTTTATATGATGCATTCAAATTTGACAGCCCTTCGGGCTTAGCTTTTGCGGGGGATCAGACCCGGTTCATTTTTGTGGTAGACCAGGCTCAGCACAAGCTATACCAGTTTCAGGCAAACGGGCAGGAGGGAGTCAATCCTCCAGCCGGTGCAGCTGATCAGCGAAAGAGGATCATCGTTTCATTCGGTGGACTCGGATCCGGTCCTAAACAATTCAGAGAACCTAGCGGAGTAGCTTATTTCGACCGTGTGGTATATGTAGCCGATAAAGGTAACAACCGTATTGTACGATACAAGCTTACCTCAGACTTTGAATAACTGATTACGGTTACTGAACTTTTTTCTAGTACGGCTTTTTGAATAATTATCTTTCTACGAAATACGTATCATAAAGCAGCCCTTCTCAATAGGGCTGCTTTTTTTATATTAATAAATATGAGAAAACTACTGCTATTACTGCTCACCCTCACTTTAATGTCCTGTGTGCCACAGGATGAAAACCCTAAACTGATACTCATCTCCTTTGACGGATTCCGGGCGGATTACCTGGAAAAAACCGATACCCCTAACTTTGACCGGCTGGTAGAAAACGGTGTAAGAAGTGAAGGACTGATCCCGGTGTTCCCTACAAAGACCTTTCCCAATCATTATGCGATCGTCACCGGCTTATATCCGGAAAATAACGGATTGGTCGGGAATAATATGTACGACCCGGAAATGAATGCCAGTTATGCGATCGGAGACCGCGAAGCTGTTGAAGATCCGGACTGGTATGAAGGTGAACCAATATGGAATACGGCTGAAAAGCAGGGAATGCGTTCAGGTACGATGTTCTGGGTGGGATCTGATGCTCCGGTACAGGATATGAGGCCCACTCACTGGAAACTGTATGACGGCTCAATGCCGGATTCAGCCAGGATAGATACGGTGGTGAAGTGGATGACTCTGAATAATGAAACAGAGATCGATCTGGCAACCCTGTATTTCAGTTTTGTAGATAGCCAGGGTCACCGGTACGGACCGGATTCCCCGGAAGTAGTTTCTGCGATACAGAGAGCGGACCGGCTTATGGGCTATCTGTTGAACAGGCTTGAAGAGGTTGCTGAGTTAGGTAATACCAATATTATAGTAGTTTCGGATCATGGTATGCAGGAGGTTAGCAGAGAACGAATTGTAGTGCTTGATGAACTTATCGACCCTGATAAAGTTGAGATCATAGCTTATAGTCCTGCAGTAATGATGAATGTTAAAACAGGAGAGAATGCGGATGCTGTTTATGATGCTCTGAAAGAAAATGAAGAACACTACCGGGTCTACAAAAGGGAGGATATCCCGGACCGGTTTCACTTAAAAGATCACCGTCGAACTCCCGGTTTATTGATGATCGCGGAACCTGGTTTTACCATCAATACCCGTGCTTATTTTGAGGATAGAAAAGATTATCCATCAGGAGGAGCCCATGGTTATGACAATCAGGAAAAAGTAATGCACGCGTTATTTATAGCAAATGGCCCCGATATAGCAGAAGGAAAAGTGATCGGACCCATTGAAAACGTACATATATACGAATTAATGACGCATTTACTGGATCTGGTGCCTGCGCCGAACGATGGCAGTCCGGATAGTATTTCAGTGATTTTGGATTAATTTGAATTGAATCTAAGTTGTACGGGATGGATATTCAGCGAAATTAAAATTTAACCATCGATCACCCATGGCATATATTGTTACCGAGCCTTGTATTCAATGTAAATATACTAACTGTGCAGCCGTATGCCCCGTAGACGCTTTCCGCGAAGGGCCTAACTTTCTGACCATCGATCCTTTTGAATGTATCGATTGCGATGCCTGCGTATCCGAATGTCCGGTAGAGGCGATCTTTCCTGACGATGAAGTGCCTGAAAAATGGGAGCACTACATTGAGCTAAACGAGCGACTCGCTGAAAAATGGGAAGACCGGATCATTAATGAGACCAAAGATGCACTTCCGGATGCAGACGAATGGGCTGCTAAAGAAGACAAGCTGGATGATCTTGTAGAAGAGTGGTAAACATCCTTCTTTTACTTTTCAATAATCAGGGACGGCTTATTTGACTCATAAGAAACCATCACTGACCGACATACACATGCCCCTGGTAATGGGTATTCTCAATGCAACACCGGACTCATTCAGTGATGGAGGACGATATCTTGATCCAGCCAGGGCATTGGACCGGATTCATCTGATGATAAGAGACGGAGCCCAGATCATTGATGTGGGGGGGGAGTCCACCCGCCCCGGATCTGAACCGGTATCAGAACAGGAAGAGCTTGACCGGGTGATCCCTATCCTTGAACGGGCAGTCAAGACTTTTTCTTCTGTTCATTTTTCTATTGATACCACCAAGTATACCGTAGCAAAAGAAGCCCTCGATCTTGGGGTGCAGATTGTAAATGATGTAAGTGGTATGCAAAAAGAACCTCGACTGGCGGATCTCTGCGCTGAGTACGATGCACATTATGTGATCATGCATTCACAGGGTGATCCCAAGACCATGCAGGACGATCCCCGGTACTCTGATGTTGTGAATGATATTTACAGGTTTTTCTCAGAGAAGATCAGAGAAGCCCGGGCAAGAGGAGCAAAGAAACTGATCCTGGATCCGGGTATTGGCTTTGGTAAAACCCAGGAACATAACCTGCGGTTGCTGGCTGACCTGGATAAATTCCTTGACCTTAATTTTCCTATATTAGTTGGAGCATCAAGAAAGTCGATGATCGGTAAGATACTTGGGGGCCGGCCCGTAGAAGAAAGAGTTGCAGGTACGCTCGCAGTACATTACCATTCAATGATGAAAGGAGCCCGCATTTTCAGAGTTCATGATGTCAGAGAGGCGGCAGACTCCATAAAGATCTTTCAAGCAATACAGACACAGTAATAATTTCACTGCCTTGTTTCCGATAGCCTTTTTAGAATTTACAGCAAAAGATTTTATCGAGACGCTGATCATCGCGTCGGTGCTGGTATATCTGTATCGCTGGGTCAGAGGAACCTTTGCCATTCAGGCAACCATAGGAATTGTATTTGTGATCCTCATCAATGCGGTGATCAGTATACTGGGCTTTACGACGATAAATTTTATTCTGAAATCTATTCTGGATGTGGGTATTCTTGCTGTTTTTATCATCTTTCAGCCGGAGATCCGAAAGCTTCTGTACCGCCTTGGAAATAATACCAGTTTTGACCGGTTTTTCACGAAATCAGACTCATCGGAAATGATAGATGAGATCGTAGATGCCGTTAAACTGCTTTCCAAAGACAAGATCGGTGCGTTGATCGTGTTTGCCAGAAGCTCAGCTTTGCAGGACCTGGTGGACGCCGGCGTGGATATTGATGCTAAGATCAAAAGCCAGCTCCTGGTAACTATTTTTAAGAAAGAAACCCCATTACATGATGGTGCAGTGGTAATAAGGAATAACAGGATCGTTGCGGCCAGTTGTTACCTTCCTATTTCTCAGAATCCTAATATTTCAACCTCTTTTGGTACCCGCCACCGTGCGGCAGTTGGTATTACTGAAACGAATAATGTATTTGTGCTAGTGGTATCTGAAGAAACCGGAAGGATCTCGATTGCCAGAAACGGAGCCCTGCTTAGCGGACTTTCCATTCAGAAGCTCAGAGTTGAGATGGAAGAAGCATTCGGTACTGAGAAGTTTGATGAAGATGTAGCCTTTGCGTCACAAACAGAGCTGAATTTAAATTAGGCAGAAGGCAGAAGGCAGAAGGCAGAAGGCAGAAGGCAGAAAAAAAATTATACCAAACTGCTGTTTTTAAGAAGAGGCCCTTTCAATCGTTATTTTTTCTATCGTCCATCAGTAATGGTGTATTGTTCTTCATCATGCCTTTCTGAATAATCTCAGGAGTTCTCTTGCCGCTTTATAAGAAGAGATCCGCCCTTCCTGAACATCTTTCTTATACTGATCCAACTTGCTGGCTAAATTTTTATCGCCGTAAAAGGCCTGATTCAGCTCATACTGAATACTTTCATTCAGCCAGTAAACGGATTGCTCTTTTCTTTTCTTTTCGAGGTATCCTTTCGCACGATTATGACGAATAAATTCGTCAACTATATCCCAGACTTCCTTTATTCCTTTATTCTCAAGTGCGGAAGCAGTGGTAACTCTGGGTATCCAGCCGGATTCTGTTGGAGGAAACAGATGGAGTGCATTCTTATATTCAGAAACTGCACGTTTAGCCGCATCCTGATTCCCGGCATCGGCTTTATTGATCACGATGCTGTCTGCCATCTCCATGATCCCTCTTTTGATTCCCTGCAACTCGTCGCCGGCACCTGCAAGCATTAGTAAAAGGAAAAAATCCACCATCGAATGTACCGCGGTTTCAGATTGTCCAACCCCAACAGTTTCTATAAGGATGGTATTGTAGCCTGCTGCTTCACATAAGGTTATGGTCTCACGTGTACTGCGAGCAACCCCACCGAGTGAACCCGCAGTTGGGGTAGGCCGGATATAAGCATCGGGATTATTTGAAAGGGTCTCCATGCGGGTTTTGTCCCCGAGGATACTTCCTTTGGTCCTTGAACTGCTGGGATCCACAGCCAGTACAGCGAGCTTGCGTCCCTGTTCTTTGATCACATAATTCCCAAAGGATTCAATAAAGGTACTTTTACCAACACCTGGGACACCGGTAATACCCATTCGAATCGAGTTACCTGCAAAAGGAAGGCAGCCTTCGATGATCTCCTGAGCTTTATCCTGATGTTCAGGTTTAGCGCTCTCGATCAGGGTTATTGCGCGACTTAACAGCATTCTGTTGCCGTCTTTTATCCCGTCTATAAATTCCTGAGTGCTGTATTTCTTCAAGGATCAGCTGAGTTCGGATTTGAGTTTATTGATCAGGATTTCGAGGATCTCTTTGGCTGCTTTTGGGATCACGGTGCCGGGACCGAATACAGCAGTTACCCCGGCATCATACAGATAATCATAGTCTTTCTGAGGGATCACGCCACCGGCAACAACAATAATGTCTTCACGCCCGTGATTCTTAAGCTCCCCGATCACCTTAGGTACCAAGGTCTTATGTCCGCCTGCAAGACTGGAAACACCCAGAATATGAACGTCATTTTCAACGGCCTGACGAGCTGCCTCTTCCGGAGTCTGGAAGAGAGGACCGATATCCACATCAAATCCCAGATCGGCGAAGGAAGTGGAAATAACCTTGGCTCCACGATCATGCCCGTCCTGGCCCATTTTAGCAACCATGATGCGCGGGCGGCGTCCATCCAGTTCCGCAAACTGATCTGCCATTTCCAAAGCTTCTTTAAATTGCTTGTCGTTCTTCAATTCGGATGAATACACTCCTGAGATCGATTTAATAGTTGCTTTATAGCGTCCGAAGACCTTCTCCAGAGCATAGGAAATTTCACCGAGAGTTGCTCTCTCCCTGGCAGCATCGACTGCCAGTGCCAGCAGGTTTTCGTTATTTTCAGCACCTTTGGTCAGAGCAGCCAGACAATCCTGAACTTTTTCTTCGTTTCTTTCCTCCTTGGTACGGTTGATCCTTTCGATCTGGGACCGACGTACTTCGTCATTATCTACTTCCAGGATATCTATTTCCGAATCGTCGTCTACAATGAATTTGTTAACACCAAGGATGGTGTCTTTGCCGGAATCGATGCGGGCCTGCTTTCGTGCAGCGGCTTCTTCAATTCTCATTTTAGGAACTCCGGTCTCGATTGCCTTAGCCATTCCACCCAGTTCTTCTACCTCAGAAATAAGGTCCCATGCGCGTCGTGCGATCTGATCGGTAAGGTACTCCACATAATAGGAACCTGCCCAGGGATCCACTGCTTTTGTGATTCCGGTCTCTTCCTGCAGGTAAAGCTGAGTATTCCGTGCAATACGGGCTGAAAAATCGGTAGGCAGTGCAATTGCCTCATCCAGGGCATTGGTGTGAAGTGACTGCGTGTGTCCCAGAGCCGCGGCCATAGCTTCAATGCAGGTCCTGGCTACATTGTTAAACGGATCCTGCTCGGTCAGACTCCAGCCGGAAGTCTGTGAATGGGTACGAAGTGACAAGGACTTACTGTTTTGCGGGTCAAAGGATTTGACGATCTTTGCCCACAAGAGTCGTCCTGCTCTCATCTTTGCGATCTCCATAAAGTGATTCATTCCTATCGCCCAGAAAAAGGAAAGACGGGGAGCAAATTCATCAATGCTAAGTCCCGCATCTATCCCTGTACGTATATACTCCAGTCCGTCGGCAAGAGTATAAGCCAGCTCAATATCCGCTGTCGCACCAGCTTCATGCATATGATAACCGGATATACTGATCGAGTTGAAACGGGGCATATGCTGAGAAGTATACTCAAAGATATCACCGATGATCCTCATGGATGGGGCCGGAGGGTAGATGTAGGTATTACGGACCATAAACTCCTTCAGAATATCATTCTGAATAGTACCACTGAGTTTTTCGGGACTCACTCCTTGCTCTTCGGCAGCCACGATATAGAAAGCCATCACAGGAATTACTGCCCCATTCATGGTCATTGAAACCGACATCTTATCCAGGGGAATCTGATCGAAAAGGATCTTCATGTCCTCGACGGAATCGATAGCTACACCGGCTTTACCTACATCTCCGGTTACCCTTGGGTGATCGGAGTCATATCCGCGGTGAGTAGCCAGATCGAATGCAACCGACAGTCCCTTCTGTCCGGCTGCAAGATTTCGACGGTAAAAAGCATTGGATTCTTCAGCCGTGGAGAATCCTGCATACTGTCTGATCGTCCATGGCCGTACGGCATACATGGTGGAGTATGGACCTCTCAGATAAGGAGGGATCCCCGCAGCGAAATCCAGATGCTCAAGCTCAGAGATATCGGATGCCGAAAAGCGCTGCTTTACCGGGATCTTTTCAGGTGTTTCCCAGGAAGTAGGGGTTTCACCATTCGTGTTCACTGATGCCGACTTATTTATATTCAGGGATATTTTAGAAAAATCTTTCTTCATTTAAGTACCTCACTGCTGAAGTTATCGAGGTGAAGGAGTTTAATAGTATCTACCTTAGTGCCTTCTGATCCCGCTCCGGGCAATGGAAGTCCTTCATAAGGTTCAGGTTTGGCATCTTCCGGGGGATACTTATTAACACCTACCCGTATAGATTCTTCTTTCTTAAATGACGCGGTTTTAAGCCTGCGGGCTTCATTGATCCATCCCTGAACGATTCCTTTTCGGATCGCTGCGACCATTCCGCCATGAGATTCGATCTCCTGAAAGCGTCTCCAGGCCTTTTCACTGATCTGAGCAGTTAATTCCTCTATATAATAAGAGCCTGCGGCGGGGTCCTGAACGGCATCCAGGTGTGATTCTTCCTGTAGGAGGATCTGTATATTTCGGGCGACCCGGTCTGCAAAAGGACTCTCTTCCTGATACCCAAGATCATACCGGTCGGCAGTAAAGGCATCACTACTGCCAAGTATTGCAGACATTGCTTCGGTTGTTGAACGCAGCATATTGTTATGTGGATCGACTGAGAATTTATTCCAGGAAGCAGTCTCAGAATGTATATAAGCCGGATATTTGTCACCCAATCCTTCCTGGTATTCATCCAGAACCTGTTTCCAGAGAATCCTAAGTGAACGCAGTTTTGCGATCTCAGGAAAGTAAAGACTCCCGGCACACAAGTTGAAATGGATCCTTGAAGCCAAGGCCTCAGGCTCGTCTGAAAGCCCCATAAATTCATTTCCGGCAGCCAGACACAGTGCGATCTGATCGGGGATACTGGCTCCTGCATTTCCGTAGTACTGAGCATTTACAGCTAATGTTCTGAAGAGATTGGTGGTCAACATTTGATCACTCATATCGGTAAGATTACCGGAGATTCCGCTGATCATTGAAGCTGATATCGGGTCGAAATCAAGGCTGAGATCCAGATCTTCAGGCCGGACCCCTTTTTCATCGAAATAGGAGAGTAACAGATTAAATAATGCTGGTGTACTGATTGCGGGCCCAAAATGAACGCCGATTATATCAAGTATTATCCCTTCAAATAAAGACTCCAGGTCAGCAACCGACCGGAGGGTATTCTCAGGAAGATCGAAATACAGTCCGGTTGCGCCATATTCCAGTGCGGTAAGTGCCGCCCGATTGGCTTCATCCAGATCTGTACTTGTAATTCTTTGTCGGATCTCCCAGGAGGCGCTAACAATACCGGGAACGGGTCTGTTTTCAGCAGCAGGATGATCGGCATCTCTGTAGAAGGGCAACACTTCAAGATCATTGTCGGGATTCCAGCGCAATTCGGTCTTGTAATCAGCGCCTTTCAGGTCCTTCTCGATCACCTTATCCCACATTTCCCGGGATACCGGGGGAAATTCTCTAAAGCTTAATTTCTTATCAGTATTTATAGGAGCCACAGTAACGGGATTTTAAATATTGATCGATAATGAAACTAAAATACTACCTGATAACATTCATTACTAAATAGTTCTTTTAAATTGTGCTTTTCATTGGCAAAAAAGCGCTTACAATTTGTATATTGATGACCTTGAAATTTTTAAAAAAATGAAGAGATGGAAACACTAGAACATAAAATTTCACCCCTTACCCAATTAACCGAAGATGAGCAGATGCTTAAAGAAGCTGCTGCTGATTTTGCGGAGAGTGCGATCAAGCCGCTTGTTCACGAAATGGACGAGAAGGCACAGCTAGATCCGGATCTCATCAAACAGTTCTTTGAAATGGGTTTGATGGGTATTGATATCCCTGAAAAATACTCAGGCGGCGGCGGTACTTTTATGATGTCGATCGTGGCAATTGAGCAGATCTCAAGAGTAGATGCCTCAGCAGGTGTTTTCATGGACGTTCAGAATACCCTGGTGAATAATGCATTCACTAATTATGCATCTGAATTTCTGAAGGAAAAATACCTTCCACAGCTGGCTAATGAAAAAGTAGGTGCTTACTGTCTGTCGGAAGCAGGATCTGGGTCAGATGCATTTGCACTGAAAGCATCAGCTAAAGAAGACGGTGACGATTTTATTTTAAATGGTGCCAAGCTCTGGATCACTAACGCTAAAGAAGCAGAGATCTTTATTGTAATGGCGAATGCAAATCCGGAAGCCGGATATAAAGGGATTACCGCATTTGTAGTTGAAAAAGGCATGGAAGGCTTTTCCATCTCCAAAAAAGAAAATAAACTTGGAATCCGAGCCAGTTCAACCTGTGAGATCCTGATGGACAATGTTCGTGTTCCAAAGGAAAATATTCTCGGTGAACTCGGTAAAGGCTATAAAGTAGCGATCGAGACGCTCAATGAAGGACGCATCGGTATCGGAGCACAGATGATCGGGGTGGCTCAGGGTGCTTTTGACGCTGCACTGGAATACGTACAGGAAAGAAAGCAGTTCGGGAAAGCGATCTCGGATTTTCAGGGTGTTCAGTTTCAGCTGGCTCGAATGGCTACCGATATTGAAACCGCACGACTCCTGGTTTATAATGCTGCCAGAATGAAAGAAGCAGGTCAGAACTTCCTGAAAGAAGCGGCAATGGCCAAATTCTATTCTTCAGAGGTTGCTGAAAGAGTCAGCTCAATGGCTGTGGACCTTTATGGTGGCTATGGTTACGTAAAAGAATATCCCGTTGAGAAATTTTACCGCGACTCTAAGATCGGTAAGATCTACGAGGGGACCACGAATATGCAGCTAAGCACTATAGCTAAGTTGCTACTACGATGAGTGAGTGAGTAAGGGGGCTTCGGCCCCCTTTTTTTGCCTATCCGTCATCTGCACAACGGAATCCAATATCATTTGCCCGGACATCTTTTAAAGTTCCCACTCTCCAGTAAGTCAGCGTGGTACTTCTCTCTTCATTAAAGCTTCCACCTCGAATTATTCTGATCTTATCCCGGTCGAGGTCGTGCAAATTTTCAGGATCCTGATAGAACTGATAATACTCACCAATCCACTCAAAGACATTTCCACTCATATCGTACAGTCCCAGCGGATTGGGTTTCAGAGATCCTACATAGTAGGCGTAAGGTATATTGGTTGAATTTGTTACGGCATAGTATTTAAGAGAGTCCAGATCATTAGTGCCTGCATATCTCCACTCCTTTCCGCCAGCCCGAGCTGCATATTCCCACTCTTCCTCAGTTGGCAGACGGTAACCAAAGAATCTGCAGTAAGAGTCAGCTTCATCCCAGGTAACATAACTTGCAGCGCGGGTAGCGCGTCCGCGGTTATCATCTCTGAGAGAGTCAATCCCAAGGACCCGGGCATATTCATCATACTGGGCAAGGGTGATCTCATATCTGGATAAGTAAAAATCATCCAGGCTGACCTCGTGAACGGGTAAAGCATCGGTATTTTGTTGTGCAAAAACATCACCCATCATAAAGGTCCCTCCTTTAATGAAAACCATTTCCGGTTGATTCTTCACCGGATTCTTTTTGAAAATAGCACAGGAACTGACCAGTATTCCTGTGATGATGACCGATGAGAGACTAATGAGAAATTGTTTCATACTATCAAGATAATATTTTATTAAAAATAAATTCAATATTTATGGAATGATGTATAGAATTGTACAGTTTTCTTGATGTACGAGAATATCAAGACAGCACAAAAACATATAAGTTGTATGGGAAGCGCCAAAATTGATCAGAAAATACTGGACCAGTTAAAGAGTTGTAGCAAAGATGAAGCTTCATTATCTAAACTGGAAGAATTGGTTGGGGAAATTGTAGAAAGATATGAAACAACAAAGGATCAACTAAATTTACTGGAACATGCGATCAAGCATGACTATGATTCTATTCTTATAACTGAGCTTGATCTGGAAAAGCCTGGTCCAAGGATCGTATATGTGAACAGTGGTTTCACTAAAATGACCGGGTACTCTAAGGAAGAGGCGATTGGTAACACCCCGAGAATGCTGCAGGGCGAGAAAACAGATCCTCATGTATTAGAACGTCTAAAGACCCGCTTGATCGAAGGTCAGGCATTTTTTGGACATACCGTTAATTATAGAAAAGACGGTACCGAATTTATAAATCAATGGGACATCCATCCATTGACCAACGACCAGGGAGAGATTACTCACTGGGTATCTTATCAGCGGGATATTTCAGACCGTTCTGAAACCAGCAAGGTAGTATTTGATGCCAACTTAGACTTTGATAATCTGGATGAAGAATCCAAGAAAACCTACATAGATCTGGATATTCAGGGAAATATCATTTCTTCTAATAAATCCTTCAGAGAATTACTTGGATACGATGGAGACGAACTTAAACAGATAAAAATGTGGGACCTTGTGTCGGATGATGACAAAGGCGAAGCTGAATATCTGTTTGGGGATTTTGACGCTGACTCCATTGAAGACCGTCCTTACAAATGGACCTTTATCAAAAAAAATGGAGATGAAGTGATCCTGGAAGCAAATATCAGGAATTTTGTGAAAGAGGATTCCCGAATTGTCCGCATCCATTTTGATAATATTTCCATGAGGAACCGAATCCTTAAAGCACTTGAGGATAAGAAGAAAAAGATCAGCGATATTATCGGAAAGAAAGACGAGTTCACAGTCCGTTTTGCAAGAAATGGTGACGGCGATGTGTACTGTAAATTCATATCCGATTCTTTCACAACTATAACAGGAATTGATGTATCTGAGGTGCTGGAAGGCGGTATTGACGATGTACTTGAAGAAAAGTGCAAAGAAGAAGCCATGGAATGTGTTGAAAAAGCATTTAATGGAGAAGGTTGTTCAGCCAAATGTCAGTACAAGACTTCGGATGGAGACTACATCTCGGTGATACAATCATTTAGCCCGGTCTTTGGTGCAGACAGCGATGAAGTTGAAAGCGTTAAGAGTGTGGCAATGATTGAGCTCGAAGTAGAGAAATAATTTTACCCCATACGACCTATGATGAGAGCCTGCAGGAATGCAGGCTTTTATTTTATCAGGCATCGCTTAAAGTCTTATATTTCAAAGAAAATGGACATTCAGGAAGAACAGGCACGCATTGTAAAAGAATTTGAACTCCTGCAAGACTGGCCGGAGAGATATAAATATATTATCAAACTGGGCAGCCGTCTGGACCCGATGAATGAAGAAGATAAAACCGAGGATAATCTCGTTAAAGGCTGTCAATCTCAGGTTTGGCTAAAAGCTGATGAAGAGAATAATAGTATCCGGTTTCAGGCAGACTCCGATGCGGCTATCACCAAAGGACTGGTTGCTCTGTTGGTCAGATTATATTCAGGGCACAGCCCGGACGAGATTCTAAACACAGATCCGGAGTTTATCAACAAGATCGGGATGGCTCAGCATCTTTCACCCACCCGCGCCAACGGCCTTGCTTCTATGGTTAAGCAGATGAAGATCTATGCTATGGCATTTAAGGCCCGCCAAAACATAAGATGATTCTAATGGTAGCCCTGCTGAGATTTAGCTTATTTTGTTATTTAAATGAAAGAAATGAGCGCCAGATTCTCTCTTACGGGCATATCCGATATAGCTCTTGGAAAAGATCTACGTGATGACACGGAGATAGAGCATTCCAGGAAGGGGATGAGTGTGCTTAATTCGGTCTCCTTCTTTCTGGCAGGAGTATCGGTACTCTTTCTCATAGCTTTTCAGATAAATGAATCCGTTTCTTTAACCTGGTTCTTCCTTTCTATAGCACTTGCCTTCTTACTGATCCCGATACTGGCTCGACAGGGATTTGAGAAGACCTCCAAAATGATGCTCATCGCGTATATAGATATCGGAATCCTGGTTTTAAGTGCTGTTTTTGGGGATGAAGCTTTAATACAGGCCTTTTTTATCCCGGCAATGGGACTTTCGATCCTTCTTTTTGATAACAATCATGTTTATCTGAGAAATATCGGTATCAGCCTGTCCGTCATTTCTTTTGTGATCCTGGATTACATTATTTTTGAGCGGGTAGCAATAGATGCTACCGGGTATTCCTGGATACGCTGGTCAGTGCTTACCTGTTCCTTTGTAACAACCTGGATCATCTTTAACACTTTTTCCGAGTACAGAGAAGATGCTGAATATCAGACTCTGGAATTACTGGAAAAAGAACAGGAACTAAACAGAGAGTTAAGTTACAACCAGCAAAAAATGGAAGAATATATAGCTCAGCTGGAAGTAACTTCTGAAGAACTGGAGAAGAGCACGAAAGCAAAGTCAGAGTTTCTGGCCACCATGAGCCATGAGATCAGAACTCCTATGAATGCAATTCTAGGCATGACCCATCTCTTAAAACAGGATGATCCAAGACCGGATCAGCTTGAGCCGATCAATATCCTTGATTTTTCAGGAAAGACCTTGTTAAGTCTGATCGATGATGTATTGGATTTTTCAAAGATTGAGGCAGGTAAAATAGAGTTCGAATCCATAGAGTTTGAACTGGATAAGCTGATCGACGTAATCGCAGAAAGCTTCAGTACTACTGCAGAAAATAAAGGAATTGAACTGAAGGTCGTTATAGGAGATGAGATACCTAACAACCTGATCGGTGATCCTGCCAGACTCACTCAGATCTTGAATAATCTTATTAGTAATGCATTGAAGTTTACTGAAGAGGGTGAGGTATTACTTGCGGTGAAATCCATCGACAATATGGAAGACCGAATTGAACTTTTATTTGAGGTAACAGATACCGGTATTGGTATAGAAGAACACCGCATCGAATCCATTTTTGAGAGCTTTACACAGGCAAGCCAGGATACGAAGCGACTATTTGGGGGAACAGGGCTGGGTCTAACCATTTCCAAGCAGCTAGTCGAACTGCAGGGCGGTTCACTAAACGTTGAGAGTTCTAAAGGCGAAGGCAGCAGCTTCTTTGTAGAACTGGTATTTGGAAAAGGTATCGGAAAAGAAAAAGCGAAAGTTGATTCCAATAAAATTGATACTGCTGAAGCACTAAAAGGATTCCGAATTTTGTTGGCCGAGGATAACCTGGTGAACCAGAAAGTCATGCAACGATTTCTCCAGCGATGGGAGGTTGTTCTCACAATTGTTGAAGACGGAGAAAAAGCCGTTGAAGAAATGAAGAGGAATAATCATGACCTTATTCTCATGGATCTGCAGATGCCCAACATGGATGGATTTGATGCAACGGCACACATACGGAAGTTGGATGATCCGTATAAAAGGAATGTTCCTATCATTGCACTGACTGCTGCGGCACTAAAAGAAGTTCGTGAAAAAGTATATGCTACTGGAATGAACGATTACGTTACCAAGCCCTTCAATCCTGCAGAGATGGAGCAAAAGCTGGTAAATATTGCTGCAATGCGTCCTTAGGCTATCTGCTTTCCTAGAAGTGAATGTAATTATCTGTTGATCCGTTTTATTCAAAAAGCGAAATACAGAATAACTTATGTTTGGCCTGAAAGAACACATATTCAGTTGTCCCTATTGCGGAAGCAGTATATCAATGGAGCTAGAAAGATATTATCCCGAGCAGGAATATATTGAAGACTGTCAGGTATGCTGTAACCCAATTCTGGTCCGGTATAAGTTTTCTGAAGACCAGTTGACAGAATTCGAGGCAGGATCTATTGAGCAATAAGATGATCATCAGTAAGAACATAAGCCTTCATGTAGCATGGGAAGCAATTTGGGAAGAGGTTGAAAAAGCTGCATCAGAAAAAGACCATCCCTACAGATATCCCATACTTGGAACCGTCGACACTAACGAAAAACCCGACTTGCGGAAAGTAGTTTTAAGGGATTATAAGGACGGTAACCGGTTTATTATATTCACCGACTCCAGAAGCCTCAAGGTAGGTCAGATCGAGAATAACCCAAGCGTTTCCCTGTTGTTCTGGAATGATGAGATGAGTTTGCAGCTAAGGGCCAACGGGAAAGCTGAAATATATACAGACGGGGAAACTAAAGAACAGTATTGGGAAGAGCAGGGAAAGCATGGATATCACTCATACACGTCTGTTCACACCCCCGGGGAAAGAATATCATCTCCGGAAGAAGCCTTTGAATGGGAAGGTCTGAATCCAGGTCACTTTTGTGTGATCGAAATCACTCTTGAGGAGGCCGAATTTCTTCAGCTGAATGGAATTGAGCACCTCAGGGCAAAAAGAGTAATCTCAGGTGAAAGGATTATTGATAACTGGATAACACCCTGAATTTTATTCAGTTTGCTGTACGGCTGTTATTGAGCAGGTTAAGGAAAAAGTTCAGGCACTTGTGAGAAAAACTCATGTCTTCCTTTCTGTTGCCGTCATTGAAGGTGGGTATTCTGGAAAAATCACCCATACCGTCGTAATCAATTTTATAGCGTTTAGAATATTTATCCATGACTTTATAGTTATTTATGAGTCAATAACTTAATGTAAGTCAAGTAATATTAGTTCCCTGGTGTGCCTGGAACAGGGTCTGGAAAGCAAAGTGTAACTTTTGTGCCTACACCTTTTTCACTCTCAACGAGTATTTTCCCATGATGCAGGTTCATGAGATCCATGCAGAGATTGAATCCCAGGCCGGTACCCCGCTCGTTTTCAGTACCTCTGCTACTTTTAAAATTTGCAGGATCTGTCAATTCACTGATTTTTTGCTCATCCATGCCCATTCCATTATCCTCAACAACCAATAAAGACTCCGAGGGAGCATTTTCAGAATATACCCTTATAAGGCCCCCTTCTTCTGTAAATTTAAGCGCATTAGCGATCAGGTTTCTGAGAATAGTGTGCAGAGAGTTTGAGTCAGCGTATATAGTATTATTATCAAGTGGACCTATTTTAAGTTGAATGTTCTTTTGTTTTGCAGCAGAACTAAGCAGGTCAGTAACACTTTTGATAGTATGAATGACATCCAGATTCTCGGGACTTATATCCGAGGTCTGGTTACGATTACGGCTCCATTCAAGCAGGTTGTTGATCAGGTCATTAGTGGAACGAATAGTCTGATCCATGATGTCGAAGTTTTCCTTTAATTCATTCGATGGAATCTCTTTTAGTTCATCACGAATCAAAAAGGAGAGTGTATTTAAGCTCATCATCGGAGTTCTGAGATCATGGCTGATGATAGAGAGCATTTTATTTCTGCTGGCAACCAGTTCATCCAGTTCAGTAGACTTTGACTCAAGGATGCCGATCAGCTCCCGCTGATATTGAAGGCTCGATTTTATGCTTTCAATGATGCTGTAGATCGCAAATGTATAGATAGCCAGTACAAAGATTACAGTGAAAAAGCTTTCATACAGATATTCGTCCCCAGTAAGGAAGAGGATCGAGAGGTATTGAATCAAAAAAATAAAGGCACTTATAAGGCTAATGCGGCTGTTCCAGATCAAACCAGTCAAAGGTATCAGGACCCAGTAAAAAAGGGAGTTCCTGAAATAGAAGGAAGAGAAATTAAGTACCTCCAATTCCAGGTATGGTGCAGCAATCAGATTCAAACCAAAAATTATACACAGGCTGCCCAGAGTTTGCCATGGATCACGCCACTTCAGGAGATAGAAGAAGGTTATTAGAAGTGATGCTGCTGCACAGGTATAATTCAACAGGATAACATTGGAAAAAGAAAAAAGTAGTGCATCTGCGATATAACCGGAAACAGCAGTCAAGCCAATGGTTATAGTCACTAGCGGATGCCTGACATAATCCTGATAGGTGGTGCTGAAGCTCGTAATGTTAGAACGCATGATACCCTAAAGCTGTAATATCCCCTAAGCTGCTGAACGCTATATAATTACACTAATAAAGAGTAAATAAATATAAAGTTCAAACCTATGTTCATTTAAAGATAGAAAGAGATATAAAACTGGTTCTTTACCTTGAGGATGTTATGGAGTAAATTGAACCAGATATATACGTGGTACATTATCGGGTGTAAGTATGGGTATAAGAGAAACTCAAATTAAATCAGTTTTATTACTGGGTACAGAGAGTAATCTGGCTTTGCCGGTGATCCGGTCTTTAGGAAAGGAGTTGCCGGAAATAAAAGTTTATGTGATCTCCCCTGTAAATGAAAAAATCAAAATACCGGAGAGCTCAAGGTACATATCAAAAAGATTGATTTTGGAATCAGATCTCGGATCGAGTGAAGTAGTATCAGAATTAGAAGAAAAGATGGAGCTTTATGATATTGACCTGCTGATACCTATCGAGGAAAAATATGTAGAGTTCATTTCAAATAATAAAGACCGGTTGTCAAAACGGGTGAACTTACCTCCTCTGACAGACACTAAACGACTTAGACGGATCACTCAAAAAAATGAGCTATACAAGGTTCTCAATGAATTGGGATTCCCCTCCCCAAAAACAATTTCTTTGAATGAACAAGAATTGGATCATATTGAATGGAATGATTTTCCGTGTGTCATAAAGCCGGTCCATGGTTTTTCAGGGTACGGAGTTGCGAAGGTTAACTCCTTTGAAGAGATCCGTAAATATTTTGAAGAAAAAAGAGATGCTCAGTATATAAATATGCAGGAAGGTTATGTTCTGCAGGAATTTATACCGGGAGAAAATTTTGGCTGCAGTTTTATTGCTCAGGAGGGTAAGGTACTTGCATTTACCATTCAGCAAGGCATTGAAGACCGCGGTATGACTTACGCAAAATGTGTTCAGTTCATTAAGAACGATCATATTGAGAGCTATATAAGAAATTTTGTGTCCCAATATAATTTCAGTGGTATTGCTAATACTGATTTCAGATGGGATAATCGGGATGACACATATAAGATGATCGATTTCAATCCTCGTGTCTGGTCAACACTTATGGGATCAACAGATATAGGGGTAAACTTTATGGAGGTATTGATTCAGATGGTAGCTGGTAAGAAAGTAAATGCGTCTTATAACGACGCGATCTACTATTCCGGCTCAGGCGCGTTACGCAATATTTTAAATAAAAAGGACAACAAGGTTGAGCATTATTTTGATTTGATGGATCGGTTAAGGGACCCGCTTCCTGAGTTCCTTTCCTTATGGTACAGAATTTCAACCCGATATATAGAATACGAAAGCTAAGAGAATCAAACCTTATAGAAGTGTCATTATCTGTTTTAATACTGGGTACCGGTGATAATCTTGCACTGTCTGCAGTAAGACTGCTGGGTTTAAGTAATAATAATATGATCCTGCATGCATTATCCCATTCAGGGGAAAGGTTTAATGTGCCAGAGTATTCAAGGTATATCAGCAGTAAAAACACATATTCTTCTGATTTAAACAATTCGAAGGAATTTGGTGAGGAGTTGTTGAATATTGTCCACCGGACCGGAGCTGATATCATCATTCCGACAGATGAGCAATACATAGTTGCGCTGAGCAGCATAGCATCAATGCTGGATGGAAAAGTGATCATACCCAGATCAGTTGAAGCGAAAGAATTTAATCGCCTCATTTATAAGAATGAACTGCATGATTTATTAAAAGAATGCGGACTAGAAACCCCATGGACGGTAGTGATAGATGAGAATAAATCCGTTGTTGAATACCAGGAATATCTTCCTGCACTGGTTAAACCGGTACACCTGGGGGGAGGATATGGAATACAAATGATCAACTCTGTGGATGAGCTGGAAGAATATTTAAAATCTAAAGACCAGATACCTTTTGTGAATCCGGATGACAGCTTTATTCTGCAGGAATTGATTCCGGGATATAACATCGATTGCAGTTTGCTGGCAGATAAGGGGAGATTGGTGGCTGTAACTGTTCAACGAGCTATTGCCGAGCCGGGATATCAGTATCCTACGGCAATTGAGTTTCTGGAATCAGAATTGATCACCGACTATGCTGAAAAGCTGATAGAACGAACCGGATTCAGTGGGCTTGCTCATCTTGATTTCCGGATGGACGAGCGGGATCATCAACCCAAGCTGATAGATTTTAATGCCCGGGTATGGAGAAGTATGATCGGATCTAAGGAAGCAGGAGTGAATTTTATGGAGCTATGGGTTGATACCCTTTTGGGGAAAGAAACTGAAAAGCCTGAAGTCAGAACCGGAGAGTACTACATGAAAAAGAATGCTCTAAAAGGTCTTAAGCGTCAGTGGTCAGGAAGAGCATCTGATCAGGATTTTATAAGTACGGATCTTAAGTACCGGCTAAGAGACCCGCTGCCTGAAGTGGTTGCGATCTGGAGTCGAGTGATGAGCCGGTTTATTTAAGCAAATCAGATTGCGGGTTCAAAAAGGAAGATCCTGCAGTAACCGAAGGTTTGCTATACGATAATAGACTGTCCTTAATAAAAAACCCTCATCTGCTTCTAATAGATTGGCAGACAAGGGCTTGCAACGTGTACGCACGGGAGGATTCGAACCCCCGACCTTCTGATCCGTAGTCAGTTATTTAGCCATTCTCAGGGGTTCTCATACCTTCTCAAATAATATCATAAGTCATTGACTACCAACATTTTAATGGTATCAAATATTTTCATTCGTTATCATAGCTTCTCAAAATTTGTTGTCCCCCTGTTGTCCCCGAGATCAAAAATGATATGGCGAAAAAGAGACTGAATGATACCTACATAAAGAACTTCAAGAACCCTGAGAAGAGAGTTGAGGTCTATGACGAATTAGTTCCTGGTCTTGCACTTCGGGTTACTCCTACCGGTCACAAGTCTTTCGTATATCGTTATAGGTACAATAACAAAGTGAAGCGGTACACTATCGGTTCATATGATAAGATATCATTAGCCAAAGCCAGGGATGAGGCAAAAGAAATCGCATTCAAAGTTTCCAAGGGTAAGGATCCTCTTCGGGAGCGACAGGTCGAAAGGCATACTCCTAAAAAGGAGCTCACATTCAGGGAGTTAGCTCAGAAGTTCTCTAAACGACATCTTCCCACACTACGCAAGAAAACAGCGGATGAATATCAGCGCCACATTGATGTAGAGTTGAACCCAAAGCTTGGAGACTATTTCGTGAAAGAAATCACTCGTAAGCAGCTGATAGACCTCTTGGATGCTATAGCTATAGACAGGAATGCTTCGACCCTTTCAAATCGTGTGCGATCTACTCTCTCCAGTATATATAGCTTTGGAATTGACAAAGCGATCGTGGAGGTAAATCCGGTATTTAATATTAAAAGGAAGAAGAAATCAGCTCCCAGGGATCGAGTATACTCTGAAGAGGAGATAAGAAAATTATGGGCTGCTTTTGAAAACCAAGATGAACCCATTCAGTCCATATTCAAAGTCCTGCTCCTTTTAGGTCAGCGATCAGGGGAGACTAAGCACATGATGTGGAAAGACATTGACTTTAAAAAGCAGATCTGGACAATCCCTAAAGAGCAGACTAAAGCTAAGCGTACGCATTTGGTTCCGTTAAGTGATTGGGTGCTCGATATCCTTGAAAACCTTAATGAGCTATTCCCTGATAGCGAGTATGTGTTTCCTTCACCTAAAGTTAAAGGGCAGTCGGTCGAGTGGATACAAAAAGCTAAGGTGCGCATAAGAAAGGAGTCAGGGGTAAAGGACTTCAGGCCTCATGATCTTCGGCGAACGATGGCCAGTAATCTTGCAAGCATGGAAACAGATCGTACAGTATTAGGCAAGCTATTGAACCATAAAGGACTCGCAGGAGATGATCAGGTTACTGCTATCTATGACCGGTATGATTATATGAAAAGTAGGAGGATAGTGATTAATAAGTGGTCAATTATATTGAAACAGATTTTGAAAATTAGGACTGAGAATAAAATATTGCCTATGAATTAGGGGATTCCAAAGCATATTATCTACACAAAAAATTCATGCTGAGTATTTACACTTGTCAAAACACGTATTCGATGTTTGTTTGATAGAAACTGAGAGAAGAAATCTTAATCGGGGAATTAAATGAAAAAAGTTTTAGATACACTCATGTCGATACATTTATATATAGCACTTTTTAGTCCTTTCTTGTACTTGGCACTTAAGTCTATCAATGAAGAATCATTTACCTATGGTTTACTATCAATTTTTTGCATTGTTCTTGCTTTGAGGGCAATTCTTTCAGATGATGTGTTTGTGAAAGAAGACATTAGGTCATTCTGAAAATGCATCTATAGCCATATCACGGCTCACAAGTGGTAATTATGTAACAAGATTTTAGTCAATTCATTGTTACCGCGAACCCTAAAGTTCGTTATGCGAATACTGTAGATTTATCATTTATAAAACAATGAGTTAAGTATAAAATATTATAATTTTATTATGTATTTGATTTTAATTAGTATTTAGGCAGTAAAATTAAATACATAACTACTATGATGCATAAAATTGCATACTTACTCACACTCTCATTATTGGTTGTGTCATGTTCACTTGAAAAGGGGTATAAGGAAATAACTGCAGATGGTAAATTTAAAATTTCTATACCTGCTTTTTTAAATAAATCTAATGACCTGAATCCAGAAGCGTCATTGGAGTATTATCATTTACGGCAGGAATTTTATACGATGGTCATTGACGAACCAATTATTGATGTCAATAATGCAATAGTGGATAATAATTTAGAGGAGTACTACAGTTTTGATATTAATGGTTATGCTGAATTAGTGTTTGAGGACTTAGAGAGCAGGTCAGATTTTAAAAAAGTATCAGAAGTCAATAGTAAAACTATAAATGGTCTACAATCAAAACATGTTACCTATCATGGAATTTTTGAAGGGGTAGATATTTCTTACCAGATAAGAGTATACGAAGGAGAAAAAGACTATTACCAGGTTCATGTTTGGACTCTTAATCGATACAAAACCAGGCATCAAGATAATATGAATGTAATTTTTAATTCCTTTTCTGAAGTATAAATATGCCTATAAATACGTGGAACAATATTCTTGATTGGTTTAAAGAGAGAAGCGAGAGGAGCAAGTTAATTCGAAACTTTAACGACTCAGCAAAAAGCTCTTTTGTTTTAGGTATAGCCCCAACTCTACTAAAAGCAAAAGTATCAAAGGGTGAGAAAAAGTATAATCATCAATTTTCTCATTGGTTGTATTCTGGTTTTAGAATACAGGCATTTTCAGGAAGGCCTTTAGCAAAAGATGAAATTATCCAAATAGGAAAAGTTATACTCGACGATGAGATTTTGGTAAGGAAATTAATTGTTTTGGGTTGGGATACCTTAGAAATACATGGTGATAAAGGTTCATATGGATGTAGATGGCAACTTAAAGACCACTTATCATTGCCCGGATCGTAATTAGTATATTTTCACCCCATAAATAATAAATACATGCCGAACAGCGAACAAGTACTACTTTTAAACTACGAGATTAACTTATGGTTTTGGGTCGCATTAGTTGAGTTTATAGTATTGACATATTTGATTGCTCAATCATATTTGTGGGAACATAGCACTGAAGATGAAAAATTTAGGTCTGAGGCTATTGACAGCAAAGTAGATTTTGGAAATATAATCAACAGTTCTTTTAACGCCTCAAAATTATACGACAGTTTAAAAGTTAAGTGTCATCCAGATCGATTTGCCTCGGATGATAAAAAGAATCAAATAGCATCCCACTTGTTTCAAGAAATAACAAGGAACAAAAATAATATCAAAAGGTTGGGTGAATTAAAAGAAAAAGCAATCGCAGAACTAAATATTAAATTTTAAACATCAAACTATGGAACTTTTACCATTAGTAATTGGAATAATCATCTCAGGATTGGTAGCATTATTAGGTAAGGATAGGAAGATTGGGTACGGTTGGAGTTTTATGTTATGTCTATTTTTAACTCCCATAATAGGTCTAATAATCATTCTTTTTTCTAAGAAGGAAGAAGAAGTTGAATTCGTCGATATTAAAAAGGATAACTGAATATGAAAACAACAGGAATTGTAATATTAGTACTCGGAATATTATCTACCCTTGGTGCAATAATTGGCGCTATGGGAGGAGCTGATACAACACTCTCAGGCTTAGCTTTTGTGGTATTAGGAGCTTTTTTGATTAGTCGGGCTAATAAGAAAAAAGAAGAAGAAGCTGCAAAAAGCGAGTGGGAAAATAATAGTAATGCTTAAAGTTTGTTGAAAAAATTACAATGCTATTACTTCATCAGATCCAATGAAGTTATAACCTTATGAAAAAGGTTTCGATATCTTGAGTACCTTGTAGTTGGGGCAATATTTGTTATAACATAGGCTTTATCATTGTAAAAAAGGTGGCATTCCATCGTGCGTAAATCCGGATGACTTCCTTTAGATTCGACAATAAATGCTTTTTGACCACTTATAATAATCTTTTCACTTCTTACAATATCATAGTTAGGGGAAAATTGCCGAATAGAATTTTCAAACAAGTCCTCAGTATAATCGTGAGCTGTGATTCCATATTCTTGATCTTGCCGTGGTGTTACATTGACCATTATCGATGAACCAAACTTGTCAACGAATTTTAGATCAATGTTTGCCCTATTCGCATCAGACTGCTCAAAGCTTTTAGGAACCGTGATAGAATATGAATGTCGATTACTTTGATAGGTTTTGTTTACTTCAAATAATTCTTGAGCACTTGCAATTTGTGACAATAATGTGAAAACAGTTATTAAATACAAAAGCTTCATTTATAAATATTAATTTAAGTTTATAAAAATAAAATACAAAAGTTTATAACAGGGTGTTAAATTATAATATTTGGCATTTATAAATTACTCGAAAAATTAGTTAGAATTCTGCTAATACTGCCGAAATGAGACCTACAAAATACAGTTGTAGCAAATGCGGTTTTTCTGGAACAACTACTTCAACTTGGGGACCGCGTTATTACTTATATAGTGAGAATGAAGTGCGATTAAGATGGTCACCAGGATTATGTTATGATTGCAATACAATAGTAGCTATAGAGAACCTACCAGACGAGCAGAGTCTAAATAGAATTAAGGCTAAATTGCACGGCGAACCAAAGTTTCCATTTATGATTGAAGAGCAATACATGGAGATGAAACAATTAAAAAAGCTGCTTTGTGGTAGAAAAACCGGAGCGAAATGCCTGGAGTGCGGAGGATCAGAAATTATTCTCTTAACTAAAGAAGAAATTGATAAAGGTATCGAGCACAGAGAGTGTGGTGGAAGGGTTATCCAAAGTGAATTGAATGTAAGCTTCAATATGGGTGAAATTCTCCCAAAATTTTATGATTTAGAAGGTAATCGGATCAATAAGGAATAATTTAAAAGGTATAAATAAAGTGTTTGGTCATATTTATCTGAGCTATTGAATTATCATAAAGTCCACAAAAATTAGCTTTGAGTGATAAGTATAAATATCAAATCTACATCATTGCGCTTGATGACTCTATCTTGGACAGGCGTGACTTTCGGGATCGAAACCCAAATCATCAACATGGTAAACCATGTTTATATGTGGGTCAGACTACCAAAGACCCAAAAGTTAGATTTAAACAGCATATGGCGGGCGGTAAATTTTCCAGTAGGAAAGTTCATAAATATGGAAAGTATCTAAGGTGGAGGCTCTTCAAGAAAATACCAACTGTGGATACCCGTGAAGAAGCTGAGCAACTCGAGCAAGAGGTAGCTGAGAACCTACAGTCAAAAGGGTATGCGGTTTGGTGGAATTAGTTATCTACTTGATAAACTAAAATTGAAAAGACCAATATTATACTGGAAAAAGCAGTGCCTTTATTTATCTGATGTGAAACTCACAATTAAGCAAGAGATTGAGAATATCTACTCGGACGTTAATTTATTACAATGGTGAATGAGGTATCTTACTAAGCCTATCAAAATATCACTAAGTGTTTTCCATATGATTAAGTGTTTATTAATGGGAGGAAAGTAGATCAATAAATTGATCTTGGTCATTTTCTGTCAACCAGTATTCGGCTTCAACTATTAAACGTGCTTCGTGAAGCGAATTGGGTAGAGGTATCATTTTTATTATTTCTGGATCATTATCCTTCATAAAAAAATCGTGTATTGCCTTCTTTTCAAGATAAAAAGGTAAAATAGTTTGATAAGCTAAAATGGCCTTATTTGAGTATCCCTGTAAGGAAAGCTTCTTGGCTTCCGTATCTAAAGTTTCGGATATCTCATCCTCGTTCATTCGAAAGCGATCTTTTGCCCATTGTGTCTCAAGTTGATACTCGAAAGCTATTTGGTTCCAGATTGGCTGTGGTAGTTGGGTCATACAAGTAAGATTATCTAACTTGTTCAGTTAGTAAGTTGTCAGGCACATCTTATTGATCTTAGATTTTGATACTTGTCTTTATGGTACTCATAAACCTTTTTTGCAAATGCATTATTTAATCCACAATGATATGCAATTTCATAATACCATTGGATTTGTTGCTTTCTAATTTTTATTCGTTTGGGGATCCTTTCTGCAAATATACCATTCTCCGTAAAACGTATATCTGATTTTATTTTCAAATGATTCTGAGTGGTTAAGATGGAGAAAGTAATTGGATTTAAACTATGGCTCCCATTATTCAGGATATCATTAGAAATTTCATTCTCCTTTTGTTTAGAGAAACACTTCTTAACAATACCCCTATCAGCAAATAATACCATCAATATTTTATTTGAGGGAAGTGTTATACTTAATGCCCAATATGGTGGCGGAACATCTATCATATTAAAATTCTCATTAATATCATCTGCTTGTTCAAAAAAGAAAACTGAACCGAATGGATTTGGTTTAAATTGAAATGATGGATTATCAAGTGCTTTTAAGGCAGATTTTATGAACGTGGAGCCATAATTTACTTCAAACTTTGAAATTAAATTTTCAGAATTTGGATCCTTTCTATCAAACTTTAAACTGGAATCCTTTAAAGCTAAACCATAGCGAATTTTGAGAGCCCATAAGTAATATTCTTGTAAAGAGGCTTCTTCTTTCCTTACCTTATTTTCGAGCTTAGAAAATCTCTCAGAATTACAGTATTTGCATGCAGGAATGAGACCTTGAGAATATTTTAATTTAGTTCCATTCCATAAATGCATTTGTTGGTCTTTTAAATTAAAATGCTTTTGGAGCCATCGCGGGATTATATGCTCTTTGCTATCTGCATGACTATCACAAAATGAACATTTAGTTTCCCCTTTTTTCATATCAATAATGATATATGACCTTTTTAATTGAGTGACGTTAAGTTGAGTCTTATAAATGATTCAGAGCTGGGAATTTAATACCAAACACAAAGATATATTTTCCCATCTATCCAACTTTGCGCCTAAGGCATCCCTTATATTACCTTAATTAATATCAGGATGACTTGCTAAATTTTTAATCCGATTTCTAAGGTCACGCGATTATATGCCTTTATACAAGTTAAGTGTTGCATATGTGCAAACTGATTGTCGCGTAATTCAGTATTATGTCAATCTGTGCACTTTTCTGAATCAATCCAGGTAGATTAAAATATCAGTATTACTTTCTAAGTCATTTATATCGGTTTAGTCAACTTAACTTCAGAAGCACAACCCTACTCTATTACTTATAATCCCACTTTTTGTTTATCCGAAGTTTTTTAGGTTTTGTCTGCTTTTTAGGCCAATGATTTGTCTTAAACCCTAAGTCAAAAGCCTCATTCCAGCTAATCTTTTAAATGTGATTTGTACCCATTCATTATGGTGATAGATTAGAACAATTCAATTTGCCGGGCAGGTACCCCATATAGGTTTATGTTTCTGTAGAAGCGGGCTGCCGGTTGAGAAATTATCCGGTTCAGAGGTGATCAGCTCAACACACCAGGTGTTTATAGGTTGGTTGAATGCAGAATTAGTGAACATGTAATCCATTTTGGTTACACTGCTCACATCCCAGTCGCCTATAGGTTGATTAAACGGAGCGGCGAAAAACATAGCACTCATATCTGCCACATTACCCACATCCCATGTAGCGATGGGCTGTTTAAAGGAGGAACCGGAAAACATACCCTGCATGGTTTTAACATTGCTGACATCCCAGCTCCCGACGGGATGGTTGAATGAGCTCTCTCTGAACATTTCTTTCATGTCAGTTACATTACCCACATCCCATGTACCGATAGGCTGATTGAAATAGGAACCATAAAACATGCCCTGCATGGTTTTTACATTGCTGACATTCCAGCTCCCGATGGGATGGTTGAATGAGCTCTCTCTGAACATTTCTTTCATGTCAGTTACATTACCCACATTCCATGTAGCGATAGGCTGATCAAAGGAGGAGCCGGAAAACATTCTACTCATACTGTATACATTGCTGACATCCCAGTCTCTAATAGGTTGATTGAATTGAGAATAGGTAAACATATATCTCATACTGGTCACGTTGCTAACATTCCAGTCTCCAATGGGTTGATTAAAATAGGAGCCATAAAACATTCCACTCATATTAATCACATTACTCACATCCCAGCTACCAATAGGATGATCAAATGGAGCTTGTGAAAACATGGCATATGTAGATACGACGCTGCTAATATCCCAGTTGCTAATAGGTTGATTGAAAGAGCTTTGTCTGAACATGTTTTCCATAATAGTAACATTACTCACATCCCAGTTTCCGATGGGTTGATTAAAAGGAGTTCTTGCAAACATAGCATGCATGTCAGTTACACTGCTGACATCCCAGCTATGAATAGGTTGATTGAAATGGGATTCATAAAATATTCCACTCATATCAGTAACATTACCCACATCCCAGTTACCGATTGGCTGATTGAATGGACTCATATAAAACATTTCTGACAGATCATTTACCTTGGAAACCTCCCAGTTTCCGATGGGTTGATTGAAAAGGCTTCTTCCAAACATAGCGCTCATATTCCTTACATTACTGACATTCCAGACACCTATAGGCTGATTGAATCTTGATAAATGAAACATCCCTTGCATTGTGGTCACGCTACTCACATCCCAGTCGTCTAAAGGTTGATTGAAGGTGGTTGCCTCGAACATAAATGACATATTATTGACTTTAGAGACGTTCCAGCTGCTGATGGGCTTATTAAAACGCGCGTTGAACCTAAACATGGCCGCCATATCCAAGACGTTTGAGACGTCCCAGACACCAATATGCTGATTGAAGTAGCTTTCCTGAAACATGTGTCTCATGGAGGTAACATTAGAAACATCCCAGTACCCGATGGGCTGATTGAAATGACTCACCTTAAACATGTAGTCCATGGAAGTAACATTACTCACATCCCAATGATCGATGGGTTGATTAAAAGTACTTTCCCGAAATATTTCACCCATGTCGGTAACCAGAGAGGTGCATACTCTGGTCAGGTCGGCTCCCTGTTCTCTTCGCTGTATCAGTAAGTTCCGGTCCACGGACTCGAACAATATACCGTCTACAATCCCCTTATCACCCGGTTTTGAATCAGGACACATGACCGTAATACCATTAGAGTGGAGTTTGAAAGAGTTTTTTGTGAAAGTAAGAGTCAGATTTATCTCATGTACTATGGTAACTTGGAGTGTGTCGTTTGTAGAGGTAATATCTCCGCTCCAATCATGAAACTTCCAGCCATCCGAGGGTTTTGGTACTAACTTTACAATGGTTCCGTATTGATAATCACTAACCTTAGATCTGATTATTTGCTCACTTACGGTACCCTCTCCGATGATCGTAATATGAAGCGGGTACTCCTTTTTAACAAAATGGGCTGACACAGATTTATCGGAATCCATGGTAATTGTGACAGGATTCTTGGTGCTGACCACATCACCTGACCATTTCTCGAATGCCCATCCTTCATTAGAGCGTGATGTAAGTCTGACTATTTCACCTTCATCATATTGCCCGTTAGAAGGGGTTACGGATCCTGCTTCGGCCGGTAACACTAATACTTCAAGCATGAAGAAATCAGTTGACCGGGTGCTACACGATGCCAAATACAATAATCCAGGCAGGAGTACTAAGCAGACTATTGATTTCATATTCCCGTATATAAAAACCCTTTGGCTTCACATTACTTAAACAATTGATATTAATCAATTAAACGGGGTAAATTTAGAGGGAGTACAAATCTTAAAAACTTCCACGAAATTCATTAAATATTCAAATGAACTTGTTAAGCTAATCGTTTACTCATGAAATCAAACAGTAGTTAAAACAGTGAGTATTTACACGATTCTGAAAGACTTAAATAAATGTTATTGGCCACTGAAAAAAGACTCTACTTATCTGTAAGGAATACTCAGACTTGGCTTTTAATGAAATGCGACTTACTTACTGAGATTAATAATGATTTATCGGATATTGCTAACTCACCGGATAGGGAGTTTAACAGTTAGGCAATCATCATGAAACACATCTGCACTATCCTACTACTCACATTATATACGACAGGGTATGCTCAGGACCTGAAGGTAAAAGTAGCGGATGTGGGCGCCGGGCTGTGTACCATCATTGAAATACCTAATCCTTCAGATGGTACAGATCCATTCTATATGCTGTATGATGTAGGGGCAGGGTGTAGGGACGATATCCAACAAATGATTCCATCTGATCAGCCCATTGACCTCATGGTGCTATCGCACAACGATTCCGATCATATCAGTAATGCAGATGAAATATTGGAAGTGTATGAAGTAAGAAAGATCCTTTGGTCCGGATTTGAGCGACCCGGAATCTTTACTTATGAAGTGGTCAATGAGGCTATCAGCGCCGAGGAAGATGCTGAGGTAATAAACTTAGGGTCAACCTCGCTGCCAATAGGTTCGACCTGGATCTTCGGTGATACCTATGTGACTTTTGTGGCTGGGTTTAATGTGCCCCCGGAAAGCTGGGGGTTTAGCCCATCTGATGCCAGTGAATACAGAAATGCAGGGAGCATTGTGATGCGGGTAGTGCATAAAGGGAGTAGTCTCTTACTGGTTGGTGATATGATAGGTAGGCTGGAAAATGATGCCAGCTTTCCAGAAGACAGCGTGGTGGCTGCAGAGGCATATGTAATCAATAATAGTGGGGCTGTACCTATTGACTCTGATATTCTTGTGGCCTCTCATCACGGGGGGAATGACGGAAGCTCAGTGCCTTTCATTCAGGCAGTCAGACCAGAGTATGTCATCTTCCCATCAGGGAGTCGCGATACATATGGCCATCCGAGAGCCACAGTAGCCCAAAGATTTCTTGACTTTGGGGTCGATATAAACAAGATCTTCCGAACCGATCGTGAGGACGATGAAACTCATCCAGGGCACTGGGAGCCTAATGGCGATACCGGTGTTAATGACCGGAGTGGTGATGATTCAGTGATTATAACAATATCAGAGGTTGGGGTAATCTCAGTGAGGTACGAGAACTAAACGGCTGTGTGTTTTAAATACTATGAAGTAAATACTGCTGATAGGCCATAATTTATAAATAAAAGACTGTTTATAATGCTTCTAAGTATAATTATAGTTAACGTTTTTACAGACATACGGAAGGACTCGACAACAAATAATTGAGAATTTGAAGTGGAGTTCATTCATAATATTGCGATTGTCAATCACCTGATTGTAAATACTTCTTTCGTAGAAATATGTCAGCCCTCCATATCAAGCACTCGTAAATTTAATCGGGAAATAAATCATGTATAAATCAATAATACTGAGTGTATTCGTATATATAACAGTTTCAGTATCTGTTAATGCTCAATACGGACCGACAAAAACTGTAGAAGATTTTGTTGAAGAAAGAGTAAACCCATGCAATGGTGAGAACATTGCATTTGAAGGTACTTTGACATCTATTGTTAAAAGGGTTGGATTAGATGAAAACGGAAAAGGGCACTTCATGACCCGATCATTCATTGATGCTGAAGGGATTGGTGACCAGGGTAATAAATATGAAATGAATCACCACCTTAATTTGAACTTAAATGTGAAAGATGGAAGTAGATTAGTGGGCACAAACAATTTCATTTACAATGTAATTGGTAAGGGAAAGGCACCAAATTTTAAAATTAAACTATTAGTGCACCAAGTAATTGACATTAACGGTGAAGTAAAGACTAATGTTTGGAAATATGAGACTACCTGTAGGTAATTTTTACGAGGATAACTAAATCTAAAGCATCCAATGACGAGTTGGGTGCTTTTTTTATCTATCAGCGTTAGCTGTAATGTAACTTTTACCGGAGCGTGAATAACTGCCATCATCTTGTGAAAAAATCGATAGAACTTCTTTGTAAGGAATGGAGCTGAGTTGGCTCTTATCTATATGAATAGAAGAGAACTAATACTGGCTACCAGTTTTAACAAAAAGGCGATCGAGGAAAGCATTGAATGTGGCTGTTATACTTGTATTAGTATTCATCAGCCTGAGCACATAAAAGAGTACACCGATGATGAAAGTGCGGTGTGTCCTAATTGTTTTCAGGTCACTGTTATTCCAGGAGAAGCTGAAGGAAGTGTAGAATATGATTACCTGGAGTATTTGAATGAACACTTTATTTGAGTTCTCATCGGCTTTTTGCCGGTGTTTTGCCCGACTTTTGCCCACCTCCATTTACATCAGTATTACCATGTAACTGATCTATTATTTTTGAATGACTTTCAGGATAAGTTGGGAGGATAAAGGGAGGTTAAGGGTATAATAATTATGCTGTCCAGAGAGGTCCTTAGTATGTATCAGTTCTATTCGAAGTGACATACCAATTTGTTAGAAATCTGGAGTTAACTGTCAATGACATTGACGCCTTTAACTTTTCCCTTCGAGGTAGGATTTTTCATACTCCTCGAGTTTCTTTATTGCCAGGTAATCATCGTAGGCCTGGGCTCTTTCTCGCCATGGATGTTTCTTACTCCAGACCCTGAGCTGGTTTATGTAGGAGGATCGTATATCGCTTTCAATAACAACCCTTCTCATGGTCCTTGAAGGGCCCATGAAGAGGTACTTCTGAAACCAGTCATATGCAAGTGGGCTTTCTCCAGATTGGCGTAGCCAAGGTTTTTTTTGATCTTTATTCATTCTTCGATATATCTATTGATTGTAGCTAAGAATCTCATGATTCAATATGCATCATGTACTCTCTGAGAGCTGGTACAGTAATCACTCCATACTCCTCTTCCACAAATGTACACCCATCTATAAGTGCATCAATCGCTCTGGCTCCGCCAACTTTTTTTTCTATGCCATGGAATAGAGACTGGATATCATTTACAGTTTCAGATTCATTTTCTTCTATACAGCTGATACGAGTTTTCAGCTCGTCTAAGAAATTAGCAGGAATTCCTTTTCCATTTTCACTACCTCGAAGTTTATACTGATATTCCACCTTATTAGGCTTCTTATTTTTATCTGAGTAATATTCTTTTCTTAAATCTTCATCTCCATCTTGTTGTCTTGGGCAAGGGTTGGGCAGTAGCTGAGAAGGGGCTGATTCAATATTTTTTTTAGGTTTAGGATCCCAGTTATAGGGAGCTCTTGAGTAGTATTCAAGTGCTTTAGATATCGCTTCTTCATAGGGTGATAGGTGATTAATGTCCTTCTCTTTTTTATTCGAATAAGGCTTTAGCTCTAACAGTCCATCTTCACATGATTTTATGTATGCTAATGTCTTGAAGGAAACAACATCCGGCTGATTAAGTGCAAAAAATTCTATGAGGTCAGCACGGATTATATCCCGTATATATGATAGATGAATATTTGATTTCGGAAGAAGTTCAGATTTTTTGCAGTACTGAAAGCGGCAAAAATCAATAATTAAAAAAGTAGATTCGTCCAACTCCATCACTTTGTTTGAGCCTATATTGAAGATTTTTATTATCTGTTCTGATTCAATATCTACATCTATGTCAAAGCGACATTTTTTTCTGCTATGAGCATATATTCCGATGTTATCACATTTATCGTTCATATAAGACCATAGTAGCTTGTAATCTGTTTCCAAATCAATGAACCAGGGTTGATCCCAGATATGAATATCTCTTAACCTACTCTTTGAGTTTGTACCTTTATTCATAACTAAGCCTCCTCTGCATATGTAAGACGTGCTTTTTGCAGAAAGCTTCTGACCATTAATGAATTAAAAGTAAAGAACAGGATTAAATCACATAGCCTGTGGTTATCGGCTTTTTTTATATTAAAACGATCTCTGACTACATATTTCGCAAAAATGATGGAGATTAGATAATCATTGGAATTGTTTCGATTTGAGAAGTAATCATTAGGGTGATTGTATTTGAACAGGAGAGCTTCTCCATTGATGTGTTGGAGCTCCACTATTATAGTATCATCTTTATACATCATTATGCTCCACTCTTTTTAGTTTATTGAGATATTCATTAAAGGCTGATTCATAATATCCAACCATATTTTTCCCGATTCTTATTTTATTCGGCAAATCATCCAATCGATATAAACTCGAAATCGAAATTGATAGACGACGAGCAGCTTCTTTAGGTCTCACTATTCGTTCCTTCTTCATTTTATGCATGTCATTTTATAGTTATTGGATCACACATAATTTCAGTAAGAACCATATAAAAGTACAATATAAACTACATAAAATTATAGACTTGCAAGTCTAAAAAAGGTCAACAAAAAGGTCAACTAATCAAGTTCTGATAATCACTGAACTTAACTCTCAATTTATGTTTGAATGCAAAAATATATCTGCAAAAGTTGTACTTTTTCATGTACTTTTTTGAATCATAATTATGTAAGAAATAATATTTATGACTCAAATTCTGAGAGCGAATAGGATTTTAAGATTGTAAAATTGCTCTGTCCTTTTTGGGTTAACAGTTAATGAATTTGGAGTGCAGTTTTATTTTTATTCAAGCTTTTCATCATAGCTATGAATCTCAATCTGTTGTCCCCCTGTTGTCCCTATATTAGAATAGCGTTGATTTCGGGGTAAAATAAAAAACCCTCATCTGCTTCTAATAGATTGGCAGACAAGGGCTTGCAACGTGTACGCACGGGAGGATTCGAACCCCCGACCTTCTGATCCGTAGTCAGACGCTCTATCCAGCTGAGCTACGTGCGCATCGGTCGTGCAAGGAAATCGTTGTTTCGATTTCCAAAGAGCCTGAAAGATAAGGACTTTAATACCGACGGGCAATCGATAATTGCAGACTCCTTTCACAAAATTTACCATGCCCGATACTTGCTAAATAATATGGGCTTGCTAAATTGCGTGCCTTCAATCAATTACACGATCATTAATAAGGAGCAGTATTATGAAAAAATGGATACCTGTCTGGGTAATCGCATTCCTGCTGATGCCGGTTTTAGTAACCGCTCAGGATAAAGAAAACGGAGACGATGCCGACAAATACGCTGAATTAATTAAAGACGCAGAATTTCACGAAGGCTTTTTTAACCTCTATACTACAGAGGATAAAATGTATCTCGAGGTTAAAGAAGAAAACCTGGAAAGAGACTTTCTCATGAATTTCGAGATCGCACAGGGGATCGGTGCTTCCGGAGTTTTCGGAGGAACCATGCTTAACATCTTTGAGGGACTCCTGGTCAACCTCGAAAAGCATGAAGGAAAGATATTCCTGGTTCAGAAACCTTCCCGATATACAGCTGAAGAAGGTTCAGCTGCGGAACGTGCAGTAGACCTTACTTTCGGTAGTTCCATACTTGAGACGGCCAAAGTCGAGGCCACTGATGAGGACGGAAAAATGCTTATCAATGTGTACGACTGGTTTGTATCTGACCTCTCACAGGTTTCTCAGCGGGTCGAGCGTGCTGCTTCCAATGGAAATGGTCCCGGACGAATCAGCTTTGATAAGTCTCGTTCATATTTGAGTAGCGTAAAGTCATTTCCGATGAATACGGAAATCGAAGCCAAACTGAGTTTCCGTAATCAGGGAAATTCAGCTCCCCGTACGGTGCCTGATGCGCGATATATCCCGGTATCAGTTCACTACTCAATCGCACAGCTTCCTGAAGAACCTATGAGTCCACGACTGGCGGACGACAGAATCGGTTACTTTATGACCGTTCATAAGGATTTTACTTCCGACGAGGAGTCCTTCTTCCGCCGGTATGTTAATAAGTGGAGACTGGAATGTGCCAATGAGCCGGATGCTGAGGGTCTGTGTGATCCAAAAGAACCGATCACCTATTATATAGAACCAACGGTACCCGTAGAATACCGACAGGTGATGATCGATGCGATCAATGAGTTCGACCGTGCGTTTGAAGCTGCCGGATTCAGAAACGGGATCGAAGCAAAGATGCTTCCGGAAGGAGCGGATGCAGAAGACATCCGTTATGCCACATTACGATGGAATGTTTCTGATCAGTCCGGTTATGGCGCTATTGGTCCATCTGTTGTGGATCCGAGAACCGGGGAGATCCTTGATGCCGATATTCTATTTGAAGCGAATATGGTTCAGGGCTGGAAAAACTTCTACCGGACCAATGTGGATCCAACCACCGCTGTAAATGAGTTATTTGAGATGAGCGAAGATGAGGCGACTGCGCTCCGGAATGGTGCAGAGATGGCTTCAATGGCAGATGAGATCGCCTCCCAGGGAACGCTTCTTAGATCAGCATTGATCGCCCGAGGAGAACTTGCTCCCGATACTCCGGTACCTGCCGAATATGTTAATCAGGCAATGAACCGTGTAACCATGCACGAAGTGGGACATACCCTGGGTCTCCGGCATAATTTCCGGTCATCTGCTGATACCCCGTTTGATAAACTGCATGATAAGGACTATACCATGGAAAATGGACTGGCTAGTTCTGTGATGGAATATCCGGGGATCAATATTGCACCTCCCGGTGAAGATCAGGGTTATTTTTATTCACCGTCGGTTGGGTCTTATGACCTGTGGGTGATCTCATACGGATATACTCCGGATGATGATCGGGCAGCTGAGATTGCTAGACAGGCAGCCCAGCCGGGACATGCCTACGGACCTGATGAGGATGCAAGGGGATCCGGAGCGCTGGATCCGAATGTGAATACTTATGACCTGTCCAGTGACCCAATGCAATGGGGCATGCAGCGTTCGGACCTGGTTAAGAATATCTGGGCAGAACTTCCGGATCATGTACTGGCCGATAATGTGCCTTATTTTGAAGTAACGGATGCTTTCACAACACTGTTCAGTCAATATGCCCGTGCAGTAGCACCAGCGGTGAAATATATCGGTGGCCAGTATCAATACCGGGATCACAAAGGAGATCCGGATGCAAGAGCACCCTTTATCAATGTTCCGAAGGAGCGCCAACAGGCTGCGCTGGACTTTCTGATCGAGGCTGCTTTCGCTGAAGATGCTTTTGAACTTCCAGTGGGAGTTTATGAGCAATTTGGAGCCAACAGATGGAATCACTGGGGGGTAAACAATACCTACAGAGGAAGAATAGACTTTCCACTGCATGAGTCTCTGGTCAGTTTCCAGTCTTCAATATTGGGTCAGCTGGTTAATCCGTCGAGACTGTCCAGGATCCGTGATGGAGAAGTGAAATTTGGTCAGCAAAATATGGTGACCATCCCTGAAATGTTCGGACAGATCACGAACGCGATCTGGTCAGAAGTCTGGTCGGCTCCCGGTGACAATATTTCTTCTTTGAGAAGAGATCTTCAGAGAGCCTACATTGATGGAATGAGTGAACTGGTGACCGATGCACCTAATGGAACCCCTGCGGATGCAAGGTCAGTAGCCAGAATGATGCTCCAAGATCTGCATGATCGCATCAGTCGCCGCTTAACTCCACCCTATAGTTTCGATGCTTATACCGAAGCGCACCTGAGAGAAGTAAAAGTCAGGATCGAAAAGACACTTGATGCCGGATTGAGTCTGGAGAATTGAGAGGGTAAAGAAGTTACACAAAAAGTAAGTGAGTTCCTTTCATAAACCTCCAAGGTCTTAAAGACCTTGGAGGTTCTTTTTATCTATTAAGGAAATCTACCTTCCCTCAAACCCTTCATATACCCAGAAAACCACAGTTTGCAGCAATTAGCTATAAATATATTGTAAGGAATCGGCTAATTTAAACTCTGTACAAAAGAGAGATGTATATCTGATTGTTATACCATGTGTCCTCATGGCATCGGTAAGTTCAGTGACCGGTTAAGACCAAATAAAGTCTAGCAGATCGGGTTATTCCTTTCCGGCAAACTCTACCGATAGAATCGTAATATCATCAGACTGATTGGCCTTGCCCATGAATTTAAGCACATCTACGATCAGGCTGCGGACCAGTTTGTTGATCCCGTCTTCATGATGCTTCGCCAGAAACTCTTCCAGGCGTGGCTCTTCATACATATCTTCAAGTTCGTTCATGGCTTCGGTAACTCCATCTGTAAACAGAAGGAATTTGTCCCCTGGTTCGAGCTTTAGCTCTTTGGTTTCGTACTCAATGGGCTCGATCTTTCCAAGTAACAGACCTGAGGTATTTTCAACTTCCTCAACAGTCCCATCCTTACGGATCACATAGGGTAGATTATGACCTCCATTACAGTACTTCACCAGGCCGGAATTCAGATCCAGGACTCCATAAAAAACGGTCACAAAAGTGGTAAGATCACTTTCCGGGATAAGCATGGTATTCACGGTGGACAAACATTCTGCCGGATCTTCTATCTGAGAGGCGATGGCTTTTAGCATGGTCCGGGATACGGCCATATAAATAGAAGCCGGGACTCCCTTCCCGGAAACATCACCGATCACAAATCCAAGGTGATCATCATCCAGTAAAAAATAATCGTAAAAATCGCCGCCGACCTGGCGGGCAGTGTGCATTTCTCCGTAAACATTGAATTCATTTCGTCCTGGAAAAGCCGGATTATCCTGGGGGAGGATCTTATGCTGAATACGAGCCGCTGTTTCCAGATCCGTTTGTACTGCCTCAAGTTGCTCTTTCTGAGCCAGAGAATCGAGGATAAGCTGGATCTCTCCCAATCCTTTTTCAATAGTGATCTCCAGATCACGGAAGTCGATGGGTTTGGTAATAAAATCAAATGCGCCCCGGTTCATAGCAGTACGGATATTTTCCATATCTCCGTAAGCTGAAACGATCACCGTTTTTAGGGTAGGCTTTTCAAGTTTCTGGGCTTCTGCAAGAAAGGTGAGACCATCCATTTTAGGCATGTTGAGATCAGAAAGAACCAGCGAGATATCACTGCTTTCGTTGAGCATATTAAGTGCTTCTTCTCCATTTTCAGCAAAGCAAAATTCATACACATCCTGCTGAATTTGCTTACGGAATCTTTGAAGGATCAGCATTTGCAGATCTGGTTCGTCATCCACCACCATGATTTTACGCTTACTCATACTACCCTGTTCTCTTATGGTTGATCATTAATCGCTTTCATTCAAAAGCTGGTTCACTTCATCTCTCAATGATTCGAAATCGATGGGTTTAGTAAAAAACTCCTTAGCACCGGAATTGATCGCCTTCTCATAATTTTCAGTATCACCGTAAGCGGAGATCATACTTACCTTGATATGCGGAAACTGAGATTTCACAGCATCCAGTAATTCAAAGCCTGTCATGCCCGGCATATTGATATCTGAAAAGATATAAACTACATCAGGTGGCTGCTTACTTTGAAGCAATTCCAATGCTTCCTGACCCGAAAATGCGAATTCCAGTTCTAAAACCCCTTTTCTGACCTCTTTTCTGAATTTCTGCCGAAACAGCATCTCGACATCTTTTTCATCATCTACTACTAGAAACTTCATAGTTACCCATTTTTAGTTAAATATAAACGAAAGAGCGTAAATTGCCCGACTTTTGATTCAATTTCTATTTTTCCCCCGTGAGCCTGCATTACATCATTGGAAATTGACAGACCAAGACCCGTGCCTTCTTTACCTTTTTTGGTGGTGTAAAAGGGTTGCATGATCTTTTCACGAATCTCATCCGCTATTCCCGGACCATTATCCCTGATCTGAACTTCAATAGTATTGTCAATTAGACGGGTACTTACAAATAATTCAGGGGAGAACTTTTCACCTTTATTATTTTTTACTTCTAAACCCTTAGTACTATTCAGGGCAAGTTTCTCCCTCAAGGCATCAAAAGCATTATTGCACAGATTAACGATCACCCTGCTGAAGTCTTCTGCGATAACGGGTACCATGCCGGCCTTTTCATCAGGTTCAAAAATGATATCGACGTTTATGGGGTCTTTGCCGGCTCTCATCCCATGATAGGCAAGATTGACATATTCATTGACCAGTTCGTTGATATCGGTGTCTTTCTTTTCTCCGGAACCTCCTCTGGAATGCTGAAGCATGGATTTAACAATAGAGTCAGCACGTGACCCATGTTCATGGATCTTCTTTAAATTGGTTTCGATGTCGCTGAGGATGGCGTTTATATCCTGCTGTTGAGGAGATTCCTTTATCTCCCATACGGAAGCGAGCTCTTGCCTCACCTCATCAATAAGTTCAATACTCAGATCTGAGAAATTATTCACGAAGTTCAGCGGGTTCTTGATCTCGTGAGCGATTCCCGCAGTCAACTGTCCCAGAGAAGCCAGCTTTTCCTGTTGTACCAGCTGTTCCTGCGCCGCCTTCAGGTTCTCATGAGATCTTTCCAGTTCACGATAAGCTTCCTCGATCTTTTTAGCCTGTTTGAGTTCCTTCTCCCGTGCTCTTTCTTTTTCTTTGTACAAAACCCTGCGCCGCTGTACGCGGTCAACTAAGAAAATACCAGCTGCGAATATCAGTGTATAAATCAGGTAGGCCCACCAGGTCCTCCACCATGGGGGGAGTATAGTGATCGCAAGGATGGTATCGTTCTCACTGCTGAGTCCGTCAGCATTGGTGGCCCTGACCCTGAATGTATAGTCTCCGGGTTCTAGTTTTGTAAACTGTGCATAGCGGCGTGTACCCACATCGATGAATTCATCATTGATACCTTCCATCTGGTAACTGTATGTGGTCTTATCAGCGGAACGGAAATTGATAGCCGTATATCCGATCTCAAGCCCTGATTGTCCCCAGGGTAGTTCAATTAAATCAGTCTGACTAAGAGGTTTGTCAGTAGCATAACGGTTACCATCAATCGTGAGACCTGTAAGTAATACGGAAGGAGGTATCCCATATTCTTCCAGAGTAGCCGGATCCACTATATTCAGTCCTCCTACACCTGTAAATAGGATCTCCCCATTCTCCCTTTTAATTACTCCCTCGGGAGTCAATTGTATGGATCGGAGACCATCAGATCGTTCAAAATTTCTGAAAGACTTATTTTCCGGGTCAAATCTAGAAATACCATACTGAGTGGACATCCATATCATACCAAGTTCGTCTTCCACAGCCTTAAGAACAAAACGGTCTGCAAGCCCGTCTTCCTGATTATACCAGGTAAAATGATCTTCAGATACATCATAGTGAACCAGTCCATTAGACTTCGATATCCACAAGTCCCCATTATGGTCAGCCAACAGGTCAACTGCATAACCGTGACCCAATGCATCCAGATAATTCTGGTCTATCTCGATGGGTTCATAAGTTCCGGAAGCCGGGTTAAATCTGTTGAGTAGAATCCCAAAAGTCTGCCTGCTGGAGTCCAGCGGGACATCGATGGTCATTGTCCAGATCGTATCACCGGTGGCGAAAGCAATATCCTGAATAGCAAGAGTATCATTCGTTATGAATCCTGAAAGCAAGGGATAGAAATTTGAAGCACCGGTCTCAGTATTAATCCCGGTTAAACCCACCCTGCTGGATACCCATACATTCCGGTCATCGTTTGTATGTATTCCAAGTACTACATAATCATCAGATCCCTCCCGGAAAATATCATAGGTGTTATCTTCTCCTGTTATAACATTGTAGTTACCTACAGCCTTTAAATCCGGTTTCCTGTACCAGATATTATCTCCCTGTTTAACGCCAATTAATGAACCAAAAGCATCAAATTCGTTTTCTGATGAGCTTGAATAAGGCAATTTGAATTCTTTCCAGGTATTTGCATTACGGTCCCATTCGATAGGATCCTGGTTGGTCCTTGTGATCCAAAATATATTGGGTCTTACTTCGATAATACCTGCAAATCGGTTGGCATCACTTTTGATCTGATCCGGATCAGCACTAAAGGCTTCGAGTCGTTTACGGCTAATATCAGTTTTACTGAGTCCCATTTGTGTGCCAACCCATAAAGAGCCAAATGTATCAATATAGATCACCTCTGCATGATCTGTGATCAGGGAATTCGGATCGTTCGCTTTGGATTTGAATAATGTGTACGAGCTGTCGGTCCTGGACCAGGCATGAAGCCCAATTTTACCGGAAAGAGGGAAGGGGCGGGCAAACCAGATCACACTGTCTGACTCTAGAGGGTAAAATAAAGGTCCGGTGAACGGTTGTTTTATAGGATCATAGGCAAAAGGTTTTCCATTACCAGTTTTCAGGTCAAGTACCCAAAGCCCGGTGTCATCTCCTGTCTGAATATTATCATATGACCAGGTCAGGACGGGTGCATAATCTATCCACAGACGATTATCTGAATCAACAAAGACACGTTTTGCGGTAGTTTTATCTTTCAATCCGGCCGGATCAGACTCTTCGAAGTTCAGGCGGGTGATCGTTTCAGTTTCTAATTCAAACTTGAGGATCCCGGATGATTCGGTTGAGATCCAGATATTTCCATCAGGATCCTCAGTCAGGTCAAAGACTACCGATATGTTCAGAGTATCGTCATCGTTTACGATTGATTTATATTTTTTGAAATCACCTGTCTTTGGATTATAACGTATCAGGCCATGTTCAATAGCACCGATCCACAGATCTCCGCCAACGCGCGTGGATACGAACATGCTTACAGACCCGGGTTCAATATATGTGGAATCAGAGGGGTTCTGAAAATGCCTTATAAATGTATTGGTGAGCGGATCATATTTTTCTATTCCCACAAAAGTGTTAACCCAGATGTCTCCGTATTTATCTGTAATGATGCGCGTAACATCATCATCGGATATCGAAGTTTGGTCTCCCGGTATATTCCGGAATACCTCGAACTCATACCCATCATATCGTGCAACCCCACCCTCAGCAGCGAACCACATGAAACCAAGACTGTCCTGAGTGATATCTCTGATGGGATTACCTGGCAGACCTTCTTCAACCGTGAAATTCTCGAAGTAAAGCTGTTCCGGAACCTGAGCCTCGGCAGAGACAAAACAAATGATTGTCAGTAACAAGAGTGTTACAGTACGGTATGTAATTATTCTGATCATTTGTTCATTTCTATTATGAATCTGCTGAAATCATCTCCGCTTTCAATCCGCAATTTACCGCCATGAGCTTTAACGATATCATTGGTAATACTAAGTCCGAGTCCGGTCCCCTCGGTCCCTTTTTTAGTGGTAAAGAAAGGCTGCATGATCTTATCCCTGATCTCATCGGGAATGCCCGGGCCGTTATCTTCGATCTTCAAAATCACATGATCATCTTTTAACGCAGATGAGATCGATAATACAGGCTTAAAATCATCTCCTTTTTCACTTTTCACTTTTACCTTTTCACGTAAGGCATCAAAGGCATTATAGCATAAATTCACAATAACCCGGCTGAAATCTTCCGCTACTACCGGGATCTCCGGTAATGATTCATCAAGATCGTAAACCATCTCTACACTGATGGGGTCTTTGCCGGCTCGCATGCCATGGAAGGAGAGATTTCCGAATTCGGTCAGCAGTTCGTTTATATTATGCGGTACCATTTCACCTGATCCGCCACGGCTGTGTTCCAGCATAGATTTAACAATCGTATCTGCTCTGGTACCGTGTTTATGTATCGTTTGAAGATTAGCTGCGATGTCTTCAAGGATGTCGCTGATGTCCTGCATATCCTCAGAGGATGTATCGCCGTAGACCCGCAGGATTTCTTCCCTTAACTCATCCACGAGTTCGAGAGAGAGGTCCGAAAAGTTATTTACGAAGTTCAGCGGGTTCTTGATCTCATGGGCAATACCGGCCGTGAGTTGTCCCAGAGAAGCCAGCTTTTCCTGCTGTATCAACTGGTCCTGAGTGGCGTGTAATTCCTTCAGTGTAACTTCAAGGCGATCACGTTCTTCAAGGATAAGTTTTGCCTGTTGTTCGGATTCCTGAAGATCCTCAAATCGCTGATATGCCAGATCAAATACGCCGGCAAAGCGCTTCAGTGTATCCAGTGCATCCTGAGGCGGATCCGGTACTTCACCCGGAAGGCTGAATCCGATCTCTCCATGGGAAGTGCGTGCAATGATGAATGTAAGGCCTCCCAGATCCTGAATAGCCTGCTCATCTGGAGCATTGGGATCAGCCTTCTCGTACTGACCGTGGGTATTCATATTCTCTATATAATCCCAGGCATCATTCGCATTCAGAGGCATAACATATACCGGCTCACTGCTTTTCTCCCATTCAGCCAAACCGTGAATAGCGTCATGTACGAATTTGGGAATTCTGATCACCATGCCAATTCGGTTGCCATCCTCAGAAGTCATCGACATTTCATAGGAATCCGGCAGCCAGCGCATATGCCAGAAATAGTCTGCTTCATGTCCCAATGAAATAAACTCTTTTCGCATATTCACGACGATATCGAAGAGGTCGGAAGATTCCTGCATGGCCGTGACTTGTGCTCGAACTCTCTCAAGAGATAATTCAACTTCGGCCTCACGAGCTCTTTGTTCTGATCTCTGCAGATCTAAAAACCGGGTATAGGTCTGGTCAAATACGGTGGTAAAACGTTTGAATATATCATGGGCATCCGGCACCTTCTCATAGGTTATAAAAAGGAGAAACCCATCTGAGAATTTTGACAGATGGTTTATCTGATAAGTTGGGAGAGAAAGACCGGCGTCGTCAAGGTCCTGAAATACAGGCTGAAGCTGGGGAAGCGACAACATGAAGTCATAGTGGCTTTCTATGGCTTCTTCTTTCAGTTCCTGAATAAAGAACGATTTTTCACTGTGAACGAAATTATCCCATTCATCGAAGGAGGGTTCTCCGTGGTGAGGTAAGAGGAATGGTTTTTGAATGGTTCCTTCACTGCTCATGATGCAGGTACTTGATCGGCGGTCCTCTTCCAGAATACAATAACCGCAGCTCCAGGCATTGATTCCCAGGGCCTGAATTTCCAGAAACAGCAGGTTAGCTACTTCCGGCAATTCATCACTAGACTGCATCCCCATAGAGCGGGACCTGACTTTTTCCAGGGCAGTTTCAATTTTGGCTTCCCGTGCCTGTGCTTCCGCTTTTTTGAGGTCCAGGAAACGGGTGTAGGTTTGTTCAAAAACCTTGGTGAATCTGGCCAGCAATTCTTCTTCTTCAGGACTCAGAATAGAGCCGCCTACGATATGCAGATATCCGTGAGAGAAGTTAAAGCAGTAAAAAACCGTCGGGTCAGGAAACTGACTTCGCACCATTTCCTCGGCTTCTTTAGAGTTGAATTTGGTAATTGCGTATTCGAGATGATCTAATCTCACTTGTCCGGCTACGGATTGATGAAATACGGGTTCCTGAGCTTTCCACGCGACATATCGTGCATCAAAAGTATCATCTCCTGTAAGCGGCAGGTAAAACAGACCAAACTCATCACCCCCGGGACTGGTAACCCAGGTTTCCTGTATTTGCCTGTCCTCGTGAATTTCGACATACCCGCAGGTAACAAAATTGGTCACCCCTAGTGCAATGAGTTCTTTATACAACAGAACCACAACATCTTTGAGTTCTTCTCCTGTTTGCATCCCCATGGTTCGGGACCGGATCTTCTCGAGCGCTGTTTCAATTTTAGCTTCGCGTGCCTGACGCTCTGCTTTTTGCAGATCTAAAAAGCGGGTATAAGCTTGCTGAAAGACCTTGCCAAACCTCTTTAGGATTTCATTTTCTTCCGAGGAATAAGGTGTTCCGGCGAAGTTTTCAATATAAAGGCCAATGTCTTCTTCAATCACGGTTGAAATAGCAAGTCCGGGACAATTGAAATAAAAATCTCTGGCCTTATCAGTCAGACCCTCAATATGGGGAAGTAACTTCTTGTAGAAGCTGTTCTTTTCATCAAAATTAAGAAGTGTGGTAAAAAATTCTTTACCCTCTTTTTTTGCTTGTGTAAACTGCTGATCCCATACAAGATCAAGGTACGGATATGTGATCTTTGAAGGTATATCCTGTTTTTCAGCAACCCATAAGTGCCAATCCTTTTCGGACTCATAATCTACGACGATACCAGCATGCTCAGCGCTAATGTCAAGTTGAGCGAGTTCCTCAAAGATCACTTTTACTACCGCTTTTAGTTCGGTACTTTTAATCATTCCCATGGTGTGGGATCTGACACGTTCCAGAGAAGTCTCTATTTCAAGCTCCCGGTTTTTTTTAAGGAGGTCTTTTGTCTGCTGATCAACAAGCTGTTGCAGTTTCTCCTTTTCCCGTTTCCATTCCTCCTGATGCCAGTGATCGTTTTCCGTATCAACCGGGGTGGAAGTATGCCAGTGAGTCAACTGCCATTGATCGTTATTATACTCCATCACACAGCTGGCCCGCATAAAAATGGAGTTAACCTCTTCCGGAGAGGAAAGAGTAAGCGTGATCTCCTCCACGATAAAAGCATTATTTCCATCTGGTGATATATGAGTAGCCACACGATTCCGGTCCATCCCGGGCTTCATATCACCCATCTGTTCATATTGAGACCGGAACAATGCATCAACCTCTTCCATGGACAAGATCTTCTCGTCCTTAGTAGTACCAAAAACAACGGGCTCGGACCCTATTATATGGGACAGATCCTCATAGGGTTTGAGACAGAATCCCACATTCAGGACTCTTTCATAATTTTCTTCCAGTAATTGAAGTTTTGATGATTCCATACTATCCCTTTACATCCAGGTAGATCGAAAAAATGGTTTTTTCAGCAGGGACACTCTGGATCTCTATTCTCCCGCCATGAGCTTTAACGATATCATTGGTAATACTAAGTCCGAGTCCGGTCCCCTCGGTCCCTTTTTTAGTGGTAAAGAAAGGCTGCATGATCTTATCCCTGATCTCATCGGGAATGCCCGGGCCGTTATCTTCGATCTTCAAAATCACATGATCATCTTTTAACGCAGATGAGATCGATAATACAGGCTTAAAATCATCTCCTTTTTCACTTTTCACTTTTACCTTTTCACGTAAGGCATCAAAGGCATTATAGCATAAATTCACAATAACCCGGCTGAAATCTTCCGCTACTACCGGGATCTCCGGTAATGATTCATCAAGATCGTAAACCATCTCTACACTGATGGGGTCTTTGCCGGCTCGCATGCCATGGAAGGAGAGATTTCCGAATTCGGTCAGCAGTTCGTTTATATTATGCGGTACCATTTCACCTGATCCGCCCCGGCTGTGTTCCAGCATAGACTTAACAATGGTATCTGCTCTGGTACCGTGTTTATGTATCGTTTGAAGATTAGCTGCGATGTCTTCAAGGATGTCGCTGATGTCCTGCATATCCTCAGAGGATGTATCGCCGTAGACCCGCAGGATTTCTTCCCTTAACTCATCCACGAGTTCGAGAGAGAGGTCCGAAAAGTTATTTACGAAGTTCAGCGGGTTCTTGATCTCATGGGCAATACCGGCCGTGAGTTGTCCCAGAGAAGCCAGCTTTTCCTGCTGCACAAGTTGATCTTTGGCCATTTCCAGTTCCTGGAATGACTCCTCGACCTTTAGTTTGGCCTGCTCCAGTTTATTGAAATCTTCATAGCGGTCGTATGCAACAGAGAAGGCATTAGCCATCGACTGCCCCAGATCCAGGTTTTCATCCGAAAGCGGTTCTGTATTTCCCACGTAAAGCATTCCGTGTTTAAAGGGAAGGAAATGGAGTTCCAGGTTGGTTGGGGTGGAACCGGCTTTGTAGCTTTCTTTTGACTGAATGAATCCATTAGCGATCAGATTGTCGATCCATGCCTCAAAATCGCTTTCATCCCAGTGTTCGGTGTAAAGGTCCTGAGCTTTCCAGGACCGGTAAATATTTTCTGTAAGCGAAATTCCCTGTACCGGGAGATGCAGCGCAGCAATAGGGTCACCCTGAGACGTACTCAGGTAGGTATGGCTGAGACCATTCTCTTCGTCAATGATGAATACTCCGCATCGTATAAAAGGGATGCCAATAGTATTAAGTTCATTCCATATAATGGGCGTTATCTGCTTTAGATCTTCAGAATTACGCATGGATGCGATCTCGGCACGAATACGGTCTAAGGAAGCCTGCTTACCTGATTCATAGGCCAGTTTTTCGGCTTTTTGCACATCCTTAAAGCGTGTGTAAGACTGTTCAAAAACTTTCCCGAATCTCATAATGATATCGGTATTTTCTTCTGAGATCGGTTCCAGACTTACCGTTCTGAGTAGTCCGAAATCATTGTAGGTTCCTGTGAAATAAAGAACATCCGGTTCCCGCATAGCCTCGATCACGTTAGCAGGGAGTTTGGATAATTCACTTTCATTAAAGATCACATCATCCCAGGAAGACTTCTTTTTTCCTGAGATCTTGTAAAGCCATAATTCTTTACGCTTTTTCCAGGAATTAAGGTGTTCCATGAATACCGGATGATCATTGTAAGCCATATGGTAACTTTGTGCACCAGATTCTTCTTCAGGGTTGGCCAGCCACCATTCAACATATTTCTGTTCATCATTGAAGATCCAGATGATACATCGGGTCAGAACGATGTCTAAAAGGGTCAGTTCCTGGAAGATCTTGCTTAATACATCGGCTATTTCATCTGATCTGTGCATGGCCATGGTCCGGGCTCTGACTCTTTCAAGTGCCAGCTGGATCTCTGATTCACGAGCCTGTTCTTCGGCCTTTTGAATATCCAGAAAACGCTGATAGACCATGCCGAACTCTTTAGCAAAACGGGCAAGTATCTGCTCATCTTCTTTTGAGGCAGGGGATTTCCGGTTAATTCCCAGGTATCCGAATTTACAGTTTGCCTCGGTCGTATAAATACCATCCGGGAAGTCTTCCGGAGCAATTTTATTATTTCCTTTAAGAGATGAGAAGATCTCATCAAAGATCTCCCAGATACCTGGTAAGGATTCTGCCGGGAATTTGATCCTGGTTATGGTTTCAACGGAACCGGACCTTAGAGCATCTGCTGAATCTTTCCAGATATCCGATGCGTCCAGGTCAATGACCTGTTCAGCCATGACCCTTTGCCCGTCCTGACCGGTCATCCGGTAGGTGAAGGTATTTGCTTCAATGTCTACAAGTGTCAGATGCGTCCAGACCGATCTTACACCCAGCTTTGTCAGCTGGTCAAATACCACCGTCAGAACATCCGTGAGATCATCAGAATGGTTCATTGCCATAGATCTGGCCCTGACCCTCTCCAGAGCCAGCTGGATCTCAGATTCTCTGGCTTGAGCCTCAGCCTGCTGAAGTTCAAGAAAGCGGTTGTAGGTAATTCCAAACTCCCGTGCAAACCGGGCTACTATGTCTTTTTCTTCTTCAGTGGCCCTGCGTGTATGATTAAAGCCCAGATAGCCGAATTTGCAATTAGCCTGAGTAGTGTAAATACCATCGGGGAAGTCACCAACCCTCATTTCTGATCCTTTGGGCAGTTCATCAAAAATGGGCTTCATAATTTCAAAAAGGTCAGGCAATACTTCAGGAGGATAGTCAATACAGCTCACCGCGTTTTCTTCTTCCTCTTTCCATTGACGGAAAGCATCCTGCCAGACTTCCATCTCATTGATATCAATGATCTGCTCAACAAGTACACGCTGACCTTCAAAACCGGTCATGCGGAATGAAAAAGTGTCATTTTCTTCATCAAACAGAGATAGGTGTGCAAAGGCGGGTTTGATCCCCAGCAGATCAAACTGTTCAAACAGAACCGATAAAACATCCGGAAGCTCATCAGAATGATGCATAGCAAGTGAGCGGGCACGGACTTTCTCCAGGGCCAGCTGAATCTCAGCTTCCCTTGCCTGAGCCTCGGCTTTTTCGATATCCAGAAAACGTTGGTAAACCCTGCTGAACTCTGAAGCGAATTTTGTAAGGATCTCTTTTTCTTCCTCAGTTGGTGGGCGGGTGTGGTTATACCCTATATAACCGAAGGGGGTATAACCGTGCATGGTGTATCCGCCCTCAGGGAATTGATCTATACTCATCCTTTCTTCCGGTGGCATAGAAGAAAAAGTCTCGTCTAGCAGATCAAACAGTGTGGGCAAGACCTCCTTTTCATAAAAGATGACCTCAACGGAATCAGAGTTATCATTCTTCCATTTTTCAAATAATTCCTTCCAGACATCCAGGCTGTCCAGGCTTACAACCTGCTGCCCCTGCGTTCTGCTCCCGCCTGTACCGGTTGCACGATAGGTAAGGGTCCTGTTCTCCCGGCTGAACAGACTCAGAAACACATTAACCGGATCGATCCCTAATTCATAGAACTGACTGAACAGAACTTCCAGCACATTGTGTAATTCATCAGATGAATGCATGGACATAGATCTTGCCCTGACTCTTTCAAGAGCCAGCTGGATCTCAGCTTCCCTTGCCTGGGCTTCGGCTTTTTGTAAGTCTAAGAACCGGGTATAGGCTTGCTCAAAAACCCTGGCAAATCGTCGGATCACTTCATTCTCTTCTTCGGTATAGGAGATCTCATCGTACCGTGCCACAGACAGTGCTGTATACTTATGCAGCGCAGTTGACCTGTTCAGGGAAGGGCATGAAAAGATAAAATCTTTTCTTTCCTGAGGGACCTCTGAATGATTCGAGTGCCTGAAATAATGTTGGAAAAAGTCGTTCTTATCTTTTTTTGATAAACACTGGGTGAAAAATAATTCGTTGTTCTTTCTGGCTACTTCAAATCTGCTGAAAAAAGCATTCTGGTTGATAGGAATTTCCGTTTGTTCAGGGTACACCTGACCATTGGCAGCTACCCAGAAATGCTGGGAATCTGAATCAAGAATTAGTTCGTGAAGCAGTACTGAATTCATTTCAAGTCCGATGGAATCCAGTTGCTGATAGATGAGTGTTACCACATCATGCAGATCCTGACTTTTCTGCATGGCCAGGGATCGAGAGCGAACCCGCTCCAGTGCTGCTTCGATTTCAGCCTCTCTGGCCTGAGCTTCGGCTTTTTGGAGATCCAGGAAACGTGTATAGGTCTGTTCAAAGACATTACCCATCCGTTTCAGGATCTCATTTTCTTCTTCTGTGAATGGCCTCCCATGATGATTGATAATAAATATGCTGGTGTTGGGAGAAACTATACAGGAACGGGTATAACCACCGGGTTTGGACAACATTTCTTGTTTTCGCCCTTCTCCTTCTCTGTTGTAGGGAGGATTACGGAAAAGCTCAGTAAAAAAGGATCGCTTTTCTTCGGGTGAAAATGACTCAGTAAAAAAACCAGGGCCCTTTTTAATGCCTTCCAGGAGTTCAGTGTAGATAGGCATGTCTAAATACGGAAGATGGACTTTCTCTATGTAGTCAGCAGTTCCTCCTGCGCCCCAGCAAATAATCTCAGATTCAATATCGGAGTTTATGATAATGAAGGCGCCTCCCGTGATTTCCACATCCAGCTTCAGGAATTGTTTGTAAACCGTGCTTATAACATCCTGTAATTCTTCGGTTTTGTGCATTGCCATAGACCGGGATCGGACCCGTTCCAGGGCGGCTTCGATCTGCGCTTCCCGAGCTTGTTCTTCCGCTTTTTTCAGGTCCAGGAAACGGGTATAGGTCTGCTCAAATGCTTTTGCAAATCTTTGTAGTATTTCTTCTTCCTCTTTGGTGGCCTTTACATCTCCCGACTTACTGACCGTACCGTACTTGTAATTGGCATCGATAAATTCCAGTCGCTCCAGCTGTAATTTTTCCTGCAGGTGTGCAAAGTAATCAGACTCCGTAGCCTCATCGCAGGCCTGGAAGAGCGCCTCGAGTTCTTCTTTTGTGCTGAAGGATAAATATGAAAAGGTCATTCCTTCTCTCCATGCTTTGATGGTGGTATCCTCAAATAAAGCACTCGGTAGCTGTAAATGAACTGGTTTTTTATAAACGCCGTCCAGAGGAGAAAACCAAATATCAAAATAACCCTCATCAAGGTGAAAGACATTGATCCAGGACTGTACAAAATGAACCTTTAATTCTTTCAGCTGATTGAAGAAAACAACCACAACATCAGAAATATCTTCGGTCTGATGCATGGCCATTGAAGCTGTTCTGATCCGTTCAAGCGCTGTTTCGATCTGTGCCTCACGGGTCTGGGCTTCAGCTTTCTGAAGGTCCAGAAAGCGGGTGTAGGCCTGGTCAAATACTTTAGCAAAGCGCGGAAAGATGTGATCTTCCTTAAACTCCTTTCGGGATGATACGAGCAGGTATCCGTGACTGAATGATGCGCAGTAATCGATCTCCCACTCCGGCACTTCAACCTCAACGCCCTGGGCAGCCACTTCATCCATCGTTGCCTGAACAGATGGAAGTCCGAACATAAGCTCAAAATGCTCGGCAATGTAATCTTCCGGAATTTCAATAGAAAACAGTTCTGCACCGGCCTTCCACTGATCGTATCTGTACTGGTGTATATAATCCAGGTTTATTGGTACAGAGAAGGGGGTTAACATGCCTTCATTACCCAGATTATGCCATTGTTCCACCGTATCCTTCTGCTCTTCGCACAGCACGATCCCGAAGGAAAAGAGGTCTCCGCCCAATTCTTTCATCTGTCCAAACATTACAGAAGCTACATCCGAAAGTTCCTCACTGGATTGCATTCCCATAGTCCGGGCACGCACTTTCTCCAACGCTGCTTCGATCTGCGCTTCCCTTGCCTGTCTTTCGGCTTTCTTCAGGTCCAGAAATCGGGCATAGGCTCTTTCAAATTCAATAGAAAACCTTTTGAGTATTTTTTTCTCATCATCGGTGAGTTCTCTGCGGATGTTGATCCCAAAACATCCGAAACGCATATAGGCTTCCGCATAATAAATTCCTTCCGGAAATGATTCAGCGTTTAGCCTATCTGCACCTGCAAGGAGCTCACTCCAGACCTCAAAAAAACCGTCTATATCGGCAGGAGGAATGAATTCTTCATGCACAATCTCCGGGTTTTCCCAGGCGGTAAAGCAGGCCTCAGTATAGGCTTCGGTCTTATCCAGTGGATAGGTAACTTGCTTACTTAGCGGATCTTTTTTGAGATTTTCCGTCCAGCTGGCCCAGAACTGATGTTCATCATTGTCTTCGTCGGGCAGCCATACATAGGAAAACTCAGTGGGGATACCCAACTGCAGTAACTGCTGATGAAATGAACCCGAAATGGAGGTTATTTCATCCGAACTTTGCATTGCCATGCTTTTAGCCCGAACCCTCTCCAATGCGGCTTCGATCTCAAGTTCACGGTTCTGCTGTTCCAATTCTATCGTACGCCGCTTGATGGCCTCACGGAGCTCGAGGTTCTCTTTACTGATCTTTTCAGTGGCAATATTTTCCCCTTCGGAGGCCTTGATGTCCGGCATGGAACTGTGCTGCTGTATCAGCTTCCAGGAACCATCCATTTTCTGCATCAAAGTGGTTGCTCGGAACCTGGAATAAAATATCCATGACTCCGAATCATGCACAAAGAGATCACAAAATTCAGTGATCAGTATAAGATCCTTATCTTCTAATGGGTATGCTTTGGTCTTGCGATTCCGCATCTCCAGCTTTCCGGTGATCTGATGGATCGTGTCTCTTATGAATTTCAGGGAATCTTCTTTATTAAAGAAAACCTCTTCTTCAACACTACCGATCTGCTTGAAATTATCGTCAAGTACAGAAGCGAGAACGTCTATGTGCCCGTCCACATAGCTATCCCAGAAAAGGTTATGTGCTGCCATTGCAGCTTTTACATCTTTACTCATGGCCCACACCTGTTAACTTCACTAAAGATCCGGGGATCTCAAACGGCATTGTCAGGAAACATATCGATATGTCTGAGGCAGGATTCATGAAGTGGCTTTCTCTGGGATCAATATTGAAAAACGGGATCCTTCCGGCTCATTGGCATAGATCTCTAAAGTTCCCCCATGTGCTTTGATAATATCATTGGTAATACTCAAACCCAGTCCTGTGCCTTGAGTCCCTTTCTTGGTAGTAAAGAAAGGTTGCAGGATCTTGTCTTTGATCTCTTCCGGAATCCCGGGGCCGTTATCGCTGATCTCGATCACTATATTGGTCTTGGATTTACTTGTTGATACACTGAGTTCAGGCCGAAATTCTTCCCCCGTTTCACTTTTTACTTTTCCCTTCTCTCTCAAGGCATCAAAAGCATTATTGCACAGATTCAGTATCACCCGGCTGAAATCCTCCGCTATCATCGGAACTTCTGTTAAACTCTCATCTAAATTCAGGTCTATATCCAGACTGATTGGATCCTTTCCGGCACGCATACCATGAAAAGCAAGATTTACATATTCCCTGACCAGGTTATTTACATTTGTGGGTTCCATAGACCCGGCCCCGCCACGACTGTGCTGAAGCATGGATTTAACAATGGAATCGGCCCTGGTGCCGTGTTCATTGATCTTCTGAAGGTTGGCCTTAATGTCATCCAGGATAGCATTGATCTCATCCATCTGGGGAGAGTCATGAATCTCCTGTACAGATTCTATTTCTTCCCTGACCTCATCTATCAGTTCCACACTCAGGTCGGAGAAGTTGTTAACGAAATTGAGTGGGTTTTTGATCTCATGAGCAATGCCGGCCGTTAGCTGTCCGAGGGATGCGAGCTTTTCCTGTTGGATGAGCTGATCCTGAGTTGCATGAAGTTCTTTCAGGGTTTGTTCCAGCCGGTCTCGTTCTTCACGGATCAGTCTGGCTTGTTTTTCCGTTTTCTGAAGATCCTCAAAACGGGCATATGCCTGTTCGAATACATTGGCAAACCTCTTAAGTATCGAGAGCCCCTCGGCACTGGGTTCATCACTGGTAAAAGCATATAAGATCCCGGTTTTAAAAGGGAGGAAACTACAGTGCTGTTCAATGCCGGAGTTTGGGTCGGTAAGCTGGTCAACATCCGGGATATTGGGATTGATCTTGGTTACCCGCTCGTAGTAGTCTGCCCTTTCCGAACCTTTCAATACATAAATCATCTCTTCAAGCTGCGCGTCCCAGGCATCGAAAGCTTTCAGAAGCATAGGGTGCCAGTTGAGTGATATCCTGCCTAACAGATCCAGGTAGTGTCCGTCATTGACGGTTGATGCCCAAAGTTCTGCTTCCCTTTCTTCATTATCGATCATAGCCAGACCGTATCGAAGAGGGTTGATCTGCAGAATCTCCATCTCTTCAAACATAAATTCTGCGATCTGCATCAGGTCATCACTATGATTCATGGCTGCAGACATACTACGGACCCTTTCCAGGCTGGCTTCAACACGGGACTCATAAGCTTGTTTTTCAGCTATTTTCAGATCCTTGAAGCGGGCAAAGGTCTGTTTGAAGACTTTTGTAAAACGTACAAGCAGTTGTTCCTGTTCGGGGGTCAGTTTTTCCTGACTGATCACTTTAAGAGCACCGTCTTCAAAAAAACTATGATAGAAGTGCGTAGGATCACTGAAATAATTATCGACCTGATGCCGGACGTTATCTGAGGTGATGCTGGGCATAGCAAAAATGATGTGGTCGGCCAGTTTTTTACCACCCACCTCCTGATGCAGCAGGGAAAGCTGATCTTTATACCCCTGATATCTTTCATTCAGTACCGGATCTCCGTTCAGGGGCAATTGGAAGGGTTCCATGTTCCGCCCTTCGAAATCAGACATCCAGCCTTGTTGAATACCATCTTCCTCTTTCCACTCGATGTATCCTGATTCAAAAAGTTCAGGAAATCCGAGGGATCGCAGCTCTTTACGTATAAGGACTGCAACATCACCGAGTTCCTCACTTCTCTGCATTCCTGAAGTTCTGGATCGGACACGTTCCAGGGAGACCTCGATTTGAGCTTTCCGGGCCTGATTTTCCGCTCTTTTAAGATCTTCAAAACGTCGATAGGCCAGGTCAAATGCACCGGCAAAGCGGATCAGTGTTTGCAAAGCTTCTTCAGGTGGTTCTTCAACAACACCCGGCAAACTGTATCCAATTTCGCCGTGCGTGGTACGGGCCATCACAAAAGTAAGTCCACCGATCTGCCTGACATCATCAAGGGTAGGGGCTTGTGGATCCACTCGTTCAAAGTCACCCAGGGTGATCATCTTATCTACATAATCAACTGCGGTTTCCGCGTCCATAGCCAGAACATGAGTGGGCTCATCACTTTTTTCCCAGTCGGCTACCTGTTTAATATCGCCATGAATATGTCTTGGTAAGGTCATAACCATTCCGATCTTCGATCCGTCTCCCGAGGTCATGGCTTTTTCATAGGTGTCTTCCAGCCAGCGCATATGCCAGAAGTAGTGAGCTTCAAAGCCCAGATCTACGAATTCCTTTCGCATGGTTACCATAATATCAAGCAGATCTGATGATTTTTGCATCCCGGTCGCCTGAGCCCGTACACGCTCAGTAGCACTTTCAATTTCCAGTTCCCGGTTTTTCTGCTTAAGGGCGGCAGTCTGTTCGGCAACTAGTTTTTCGAGCTTTTCTTTTTCTGCCTTCCACTCGTTTACATGCCAGACATCATTTTCGGAATCAGAGGGGATTGACCCGTGCCAGTGAACTACTTTCCACCGTTCGCCAGACCAGGATAATACGTTTGACATCAAAAAGGTTAACTGTACAACATTTCCGTCCGGGGTTTTAACCGTCGCGTGTACATGTTCGGCTATCAGGGCAATATCATCTTCTTCAAGAAAACGTTTATAGAAGGGTTCTCTTTGAAACCTGAATTCGAGATCCTTTCCCTGTTCTTTCTGTTGCTCTATGTAGTTAATAAACTGATCAGCAGAGAAGACCTCTTCTCCGACAGTTGTTCCAAATCCCATAATATGTTCATGAACAAAATCTTTTACCCCATCCAAAGGGATCTCCTGAAAGGCTCTTTTTATAAATCCCTCAAAAGCTTCGTCTAATTTTCTCTCTTTTTCCGGCTTCATTGACCCTGCTATCTGGAAAGTTGTATGGTAAAGGTGGTTTTTTCTCCGTGAGTAGATTCCAGGTTCAATGTACCCCCGTGTGCTTTAACGATGTCATTAGTTATAGACAGTCCCAGTCCGGTTCCTTCGGTCCCTTTCTTTGTAGTAAAGAAGGGCTGCAGTACCTGGGCTTTTATCTTTTCTGGGATACCGGGACCGTTATCTTCAATTTCTATGCATACACAAGCATCTTTTTTGAAGGTGCTCACTCTTAGCTTTGGTTTATAAGGGGTCCCGTTTGCTTTATTTAGCTTTTCGCGCATTGCGTCAAAAGCATTATTGCAGAGATTAAGGATCACTCTGGAAAAGTCTTCCACGATCAGAGGATACTGACCTATGTCCTTACCAAGATTCAGGTCTATATCCACATTAATAGGATTCTTACTTGCCCGCATGCCATGAAAAGCCAGGTTCACATATTCCTTGACGATCTGATTCAGATCATTCGGTTCAGTCTTACCGCTGCCGCCCCGTGAATGCTGAAGCATCGATTTTACGATCCCATCGGCTCGGGTACCGTGTTCATGGATCTTTTTCAGGTTCATTTCAACATCAGCAAGAATATGATTCACTTCATCAATTATGTCATCTGTATTATCCGGGGTGATGTTTTCCAGTTCTTCTTTGATCTCATTTACCAGTTCAATACTCAGGTCTGAAAAGTTGTTCACAAAGTTCAGCGGGTTTTTGATTTCATGTGCGATACCTGCAGTCAGTTGTCCCAGGGACGCGAGCTTCTCCTGCTGTACCAGCTGTTCCTGGGCAGATCTCAGTTCGTTCAGTGCCGACTGAAGGTTTTGATAAGCTTCGGCATTCTGAATAGCTACGCCCACATTTGCGGCAATAGTAGAGAGAAGGCGAAGATCATTGTCGTCAAAACGATTTTCATCCTCAGTACTTTGCACACTGATCACACCAATAGCTTTTTTTCCGGCCAGTATAGGAACTCCCAGATAAGACTGTACATCCTGCCCGATCAATTCAGCCTTCAGTTTCTTAGAAGCCTGATCCAGTCCGTGATTGACTAACAGAGGCTCTTTATTGGTGATGATCTTCTCGGTAATTCCGTTACCAAAAGGACGGGATTCTGCTTTTTCTCCGTACATATAAGGAAAGTGAAGCATATTGGTCTTCCTTTCATGGTAGGCCAGGTATACAATGTCCGCTTTGAAGGTGTCCTTCATCTGATCACCGATCAGCTGAACCAGAGAATCGAACTCAAGCTGAGAGACCAGGGCCTTGGAAATGCTGTTAACCGTCTGCATTTCACTGGCCCGCTGTTCGGTCTCATTGAACAGTCTGGCATTTTCGATAGCCACACTCATGGAGTTAGTGAGGGTCTTAAGCAGTCTCACATCAGATTTCGTAAAAGCATTTTCACGTTCTACATTCTGCAGGCTAACCGATCCGATCACTTCATCACCAAGCATCATCGGTACGAAGATAGCAGACTTTGGGGGGAGCCCTTTACTGACACCGCTTTCTTTATCTCCGTATTTTTTTGCGGTTTCTAAGTAATTCTCATTGATGAGAATTGATTTTTTATTTTTGATGAGATAGCGGTTTGCCCATATAAAGGGTCTGGGTTCACTATATAATCTCTGATCATTTTCTATTGCATATTCCCAGGTTTCTAAGCCTTTTTTATGGTCAAATGTGCGTATTAGCAATGCCTGGGTGTTCAGTACTTTACAAATTCGGTCGCCTACCAGACTATAGATATTTTCCATATCCATTTCGCGCACCAGTCCTTCCTGAACACTATTGATCACGGCCAGTTCAGCATTTCGCTGTTCCGTTTCAGCCAGAAGGCGGCTGGTTTCATTAAAGAGACGGGCATTTTCCAGGGCTACGGTCATACTGTTAACCAGCGTATTCAGAAGCCGTACATCGGATTCACTGAAGGCATATTCATGGTCGAGGTTCTGAAGGGTAACATAGCCCCGGACCGTATCTCCAACCGTCATGGGAACAAATACCACAGATTTTGGGAACTCGGTTCCCGGGACCGCTTTTGGACGTTCGCCGGAGATCTCTTCTACCCGGTCAGCCAGATTATCATTGATATGGATGAGCTTTTTCTGATCGACCATCATCCTGCGTATCTTATCCAGAGGCTGCGGATCGATCTGTATCACTTCTCCATCCTCATAGGCATAGTGGAAGTATTCCATATTCTGTTCAAGATCCACGGTATTGATTCCTACTACCTGGGCATCAAATAACTCCTGGATCCGGTTTCCAACAAGGTCATAGATGCCTTTCATGTCCATTTCGGCCACGAGTCCCTGCTGCACGGAGTTGATCACCGCCAGTTCAGCATTTCGCTGTTCGGTCTCATTGAATAATCTGGCATTCTCCAGCGCCACACTCATACTGTTGACCAGCGTTTTCAGAAGCCGGACGTCTGAATCGGTATAGACATTTTCTTTATCCACATGCTGCAGAGTTACATAACCCCGAACCGAATCATTAACGATCATCGGGACAAAGACTACGGTTTTAGGAGGCTTGGTTCCGGGTACCGCATTGATCTCTTCACCGGTGAGTTTTTTCCATTCCCGGGGCAGATTGTCTTTGATCCAGATCAGGTCTTTACTCTCAATGATCGCATTTCTCATAGCATCAAGAGGACGGGGATCCAGCTGAATAACTTCACCGTCTTCATAAGCATATTTGAAATGCTCGATTCCCTGGTCCAGGTCAATGGTGTTGATCCCTACGATCTGGGCATCAAACATTTCCTGAATTTTATTACCAACCAGATCATAGATGCCCTGCATATCCATTTCGGCCACCAGTCCCTGCTGTACAGAGTTAATAACGGCCAGCTCGGCATTGCGCTGTTCGGTCTCACTGAAGAGTCTCGCATTGTTAAGAGCGATACTCATACTATTAACCAGTGTTTTCAGCAGTCTTACATCAGAGTCTGTATAAACATTTTCTCTGTCAAGATGCTGAAGGGTTATATATCCTCTCACCCGGTCATTTATTATCATCGGAACATAAATGACGGTTTTGGCATCACGTGTTCCGGGGACAGGTGCAGTGACTTCACCGGTGATTTTTTCCCAGTTTCCCGGCAAGTCATCTTTGATCCAGATGGTATCAGCCGTCTCAACGATCTTTTTTCTCATGGCATCCAGGGGGCGGGGAGGAAGTTCAATTACCTCACCGTCTTCAAAAGCATAGTTGAAATACTCATACTCATAATTACTGTCAAAAGTGTTGATCCCTACGATCTGGGCATCGAATATATCCCGGATCTTATCACCCACCAGGACGTAAATACCCTGAATATCCATCTCAGCCACGAGTCCCTGCTGTACGGAGTTGATCACGGCCAGTTCAGCATTTCGCTGTTCGGTTTCATTGAATAATCTGGCATTCTCCAGCGCCACGCTCATACTGTTTGCAAGGGTTTTCAGTAATCGTACGTCTGATTCAGTAAAGGCAAATTCCTTATCCAGATTCTGAAGGGTCACATAACCTTTTACTGAATCACTGATTACCAAAGGGACAAATACCATAGAAAGAGGAAACCCGGTTCCAGGGACGGCTTCAGGTGGTTTGCCTGTTATTTCACTATAAAATTCAGCGGTCTTTTCCTCAATATCGATCAGTTTCTGTGTATCAATAAGCTTTTGTCGAATCTGATCGTATGGACGGGGGGCAGGTTCCATTCGTTCACCGTTCTCATAGAGATAGTGAAAGGTCTCTGTTTTATTGTCGTGATCGAATGTGGCAATTGCTGCAACCTGTGCATCAAACAAGTCCCGGATCCGGTCCCCTACGAGGTTATAGATGCCTTCCATATCCATTTCAGCTACCAGTCCCTGTTGCACAGAGTTGATCACCGCCAGTTCAGCATTCCGTTGCTCCGTCTCACTAAATAAGCGGGCATTTTCAAGAGCAACACTCATAGAACTAGCAAGCGTCTTTAGGAGACGGATATCAGACTCAGAGAAGGCAAATTCTTTATCCAGGTTCTGAAGACTCACATAGCCCTTTACATTATCACCGATCACCAACGGAAGGAAGACGATCGATTTTGGGAATTCGGTTCCCGGAATCGATTGAGGCTTTATACCCATGATCCTGGAGATCTCCTCACTGGCATTTTCTTCAATGTCGATCAGGTCTCGGTTACTGATCATATATTTACGGAAGCCGTCAATGGGTCGGGGAGACGGGAAGATCCTTTCCCCGTCTTCAAAAACATAACGAAAGGTTTCAAGGTCAGAATCATGATCGAAGGTAGCGATCATGGTCACCTGTGAATCAAAGAGGTCCCGTATCCGGTCTCCTACAAGATCATAAATACCCTGCATATCCATCTCGGCCACCAGTCCCTGCTGTACCGAGTTGATCACCGCTAATTCAGCATTTCGCTGCTCCGTCTCGTTAAAAAGGCGGGCATTATTCAATGCAACACTTAAACTGTTGGTAAGAGTGGTTAGCAACCGAACATCAGATTCAGAGAAGGCTTGTTCCCTGTCCAGGTTCTGCAGATCAAGATAGCCCTTTACATCGTCACCAAGGATCATGGGCACCATGAGCAAAGATTTGGGCAGTTCGGTACCCGGAACGGCTTTAACCTCTGATCCGGTGATCTTTCCGACTTCTTCAATGAGGTTTTCATTGATCAACAGGAGCTGACGGGTATCGATCAGTTTCTGGCGGACCTTGTCGAGAGGGCGGGGTGCAGGGTAAATCCGCTTTCCGTCTTCATAGAGATATTGAAAGTATTCCAGCTTCAATTCCATATCAAAGGTAGTGATCCCAACCACCTGTGCATCAAAAATATCACGGATCTTATCGCCGACCAGGTCATAGATGCCCTGCATATCCATCTCAGCAACCAGCCCTTCCTGTACTGAGTTAATCACTGCTAATTCAGCATTTCGCTGTTCAGTCTCATTGAACAGTTTAGCATTCTGCAGAGCGATACTCATTGAGTTGGTCAGCGTTTTAAGCAATCGAACATCGGATTCCGTATACGCGTTTTCCCGGTCTACATTTTGAAGAGTGATATATCCTATCACGTTATTATTAACTAGTAGCGGCATGTAAATGGCAGTTTTTGCCATTTTAGTGCCGGGAACAGCTTTTGCCGGCTCTCCGGTGAGTTCTTCCCATTTACCAGGAAGATCTTCCTGAATCCAGATCATTTCGGCAGTGTCGATGATCTTCCGCCGCAGAGTATCGATAGGGAGAGGATCCAGTTCGATCACTTCTCCTTCTTCATAGGCATAGTTGAAATATTCGAGATCGGCTTCCAGATCAAAGGTATTAATACCTACGATCTGTGCATCAAACATATCCTGAAGCCGGTCTCCGACCATGCCATAGATGTCCTGAAGGCTCATCTCACCGGCTAAACCCTGCTGTACACTACTGAGGAGAGCGAGTTCTGCATTTCGCTGATCGGATTCACTGAAGAGTTTGGCATTTTCAAGCGCGATGCTCATTGAGTTAGCCAGCGTTTCCAGGAAGCTGACATCAGACTCGGAGTAAGCGTTTTCTCTGTCAACATTCTGAAGAGTGACATAACCGATAACCTTCTTCTGCACGATCATCGGAACATATACAGCAGTTTTAGCCATTTTTGTACCAGGAACAGCTTTGGCTGCCTCTCCGGTTATCTCTTTCCATCGACCAGGGAGATTATTTTTGATCCAGATGGTCTCTGCGCTTTCTATGATCGTTCTTCTGAGAGTGTCGATTGGCAGAGGGTCAAGCTGAATAACTTCCCCTTCTTCATAGGCATATCTGAAATGTTCCAGCCCTTCTTTATGATCAAAAGTATTGATCCCTACGATCTGAGCATCAAATAACTCCTGTATACGATCTCCGACCTCGTCATAGATCTCCTGCATTTCTCTTCGGGAAGCAAGGCCATGCTGAAGACTGTTGATAACACTAAGTTCTGCCTCCCGCTGTTTCAGGAGGGCTTTAATATCAACCGGTTCATGATCGGTAGGATCTTTTTTACTCATAAATTAACCAGACCGGCCTAAAGTGTGATGTGCCCCTTATACAGGGAATAACTACATATCCTTATCTCAAACTGAACAAGCTTCTTATAATATATGCTACCATCCGACTCTTAATACCCTGTCTGCCCGTGATAAATTTGTATTTTGCTCCGCTAAATGTGTTAGGCAGCTGATTAAATAATCTAATAGAAAAAAAATTATATCAAAATAGAGTTGAATTGCATTGTGAATGGATTATTTTTACACCTGATGATGAACAAATCTTATAAGGAAGTATGAATTATAACATAAAAGAAAAATATAATTGTGTGATCATTGAGTTCAAGGGTAAGATAATGGGTGGCCCTGATGCTGAAAAATTCCGGGATGATCTCCACAATCTCATTGAAGAGGGGAAGAAAGAAGTAGTAGTGGATCTGGGCAAAGTATCGTTTATGAACTCATCCGGACTTGGTCTGTTGATTGGCGGACTGACCACGATGAAAAATGCCGGGGGAGATCTGAAGATCTGCCGGGCTGATAAAAAGATCGAAAGCCTGCTGGTTGTGACCCAGCTGATCTCTGTTTTTGATCATTATCGATCACTGGATGAAGCCGTTGCTGCATACGGCGGATAATTTTCCGTCTGTTACCGTTTTAAACTTACAGATATAAAAAAAGCCCGGCTGATAACAGCAGGGCTTTTTTAGTTTCTCTGAATATCTGACCGTTATTAATAACGATAAGCGTCAGACTTGTATGGTCCCTTAATAGGAACGCCAATGTATTCAGCCTGCTCCGGAGTCAGTTCCTCCAGTGCAACACCGATCTTGGAGAGATGCAGTCGGGCTACTTTCTCATCCAGTGATTTTGGCAGTACATGTACACCCACTTCGAACTCTTCCGGTCGGTTCCAGAGTGCGATCTGAGCAAGGGTCTGATTGGTGAAACTGTTACTCATTACGAAGGAAGGATGTCCGGTTGCATTACCCAGGTTCATCAGGCGTCCCTGAGATAGTAATACGATCTGCTTGCCGTCTTCCATTGTAAAGATGTCAACCTGAGGTTTAATGTTGTCTTCCTCAGAATTTTGCTTCAGCCAGGCAACATCGATCTCATTATCAAAGTGACCAATATTACCGACGATAGCTTTGTCTTTCATTTTACGGAAATGGCGATCTACAACAATGTCCTTGTTTCCGGTTGCAGTAATGATGATATCAGCTTCTTCAACAGCGGTATCCATTTTCTGAACTTCATAGCCGTCCATTGCAGCCTGAAGGGCACAGATCGGATCGATCTCAGTGACTATAACACGTGCACCGGCACCTCTAAGCGATGCTGCAGTTCCTTTTCCAACATCACCGTATCCTGCTACCACAGCCACTTTACCGGCCATCATGATGTCAGTAGCACGGCGGATAGCATCAGATGCCGATTCCTTACAACCATACTTATTATCGAACTTAGACTTGGTCACAGAATCGTTCACGTTGATCGCAGGTAACCTGAGTGTGCCTTTACGTTCTCTTTCGATCAATCGAACGATACCGGTAGTGGTTTCCTCGGAGATCCCGTTGATTCCGTCAACCAATTCAGGATAGCGATCCAGAACCATGTTGGTCAGATCGCCCCCGTCATCGAGGATCATATTCAGTGGCTGACCATCAGGGAAATGAAGGGTTTGCTCAATACACCAGTCGAACTCTTCTTCGGTCATACCTTTCCAGGCGTATACCGGAATTCCTTCAGCTGCGATCGCCGCCGCAGCGTGATCCTGTGTGGAATAGATATTACAAGATGACCAGGTTACATCTGCTCCCAGATCGATCAGTGTTTCGATCAGTACGGCAGTCTGTATGGTCATATGCAAACAACCGGCAATTCGTGCGCCTTTTAGAGGTTGCTCATTTTTATATTCTTCCCGGAGTGCCATCAGTCCGGGCATCTCAGCTTCTGCCAGATTAATTTCTTTACGACCCCATTCAGCAAGGGAGATATCTTTAACTTTATAAGGCAGTTTCTCTTCTTTTACTTCAGCCATAGTATGCTTGTTACTTTTTGGATTTATACTTTTCTAATATTTCTTTTGAACTTTGATAGTTCAGGGAATCAGAACCTGCTGTTCCCAGTTCAGCTTTTACCAGATAACCAAGTGTATCGAAATACATTTTGAAAGGGATTCCCAGATCAATTACCTCAGGCCCTACCGTGTTATTATCCAGCAGCCATTCAAAGTCGTACCCATACTTTTCTTTGAATTCACTAACGTCTTCCGGGTCATCAGAACCCTGAAGATTGACAGCTAATATAACAAAATCTTCCGGTGAATCCTTCTTCAGGCTATCCATAGCTGGAAATACATCTAGACAGGGACCGCACCAGGTCTCCCAGAAGTCGATCAATACCACTTTACCTTCGAAATCAGATATGCTGACATCGTTACCTTCCAGGTCCTGGAAGGTGGCATTCCAGATGACACTGTCTTTTTTCAGGAGATTTTCTGAAAGATTATGCGGATTCTTGCGCCCGGCAGGCTGGCTGCATGCAGACACAATAAGTGCCGATACCAGAAGGACAGAAAATATTTTATTCATATTGATAAATAGTTAATTCGGTAATGCTAACAAATACAAGATAGGATATAGTTCATATAAATGAATCAAGGTGAAGTAAAATCATATTGATATTATGGATGAGCATTATAGGCTAATCCTTCATATTTTTGGGCTATGAAAATTTCATCATCTACTTCCCGATTTGATTTCATTATTGTTGGAGCAGGAATAGTTGGTCTATCTACTGCTTATAAATTGTCGTTATCCTTTCCGGATTCCCGCCTGCTCTTACTGGAGAAAGAAGAAGGAGTAGCTGCGCACCAGACCGGTAAGAATTCAGGGGTCATTCACTCCGGAATTTACTATAAACCGGGTTCTTATAAGGCAAAGAACTGTGTGGAGGGTCGTCATCAGCTGGTGGATTTCTGCAGGGAACATAAAGTTGAAATGGAAGTCTGCGGTAAAGTGATCGTAGCAACTTCAGAAGAGGAAATTCCGCGTCTTGAGGCTATATATGAAAGAGGTCTTGAAAACGGGATCGAAGGGATTGAGTTAATCGGAGAAGACCGGTTGAAAGAATTGGAGCCACATGTAGCCGGGATTCAAGCAATTCATGTCCCCTGTTCAGGAATCGTTGATTACGCAGGTATGTGTGAAAAACTCAAAGACCTGATCATTGAAAATGGAGGTGAAGTTCGTTTCGGTTCTGCAGTCACCGGTATTACCGATGATGGACATGAAGTGACGGTCAGATCCGGAAAGAAGGAATGGAAGACCGGGTTTCTGATAACCTGCGGTGGTTTGCATGCCGACCGACTAGCTGAAATGGCTGGGCTGAAATCTCCGGTTCAGATCGTTCCTTTCAAGGGTGAATATTATGAACTGAAACCGGAGGCCGAGTACCTGGTAAATGATCTGATCTATCCATTGCCGAATCCTGACTTCCCTTTCCTGGGAGTTCACTTCACCCGAATGGCACTGGGAGGAATCGAATGTGGTCCCAATGCGGTCTTTGCATTCAAAAGGGAAGGATATGAAAAACTTTCTTTCGACCTGAAAGACACGATCGAAACGTTTAATTTTCCCGGCTTCTGGAAGCTGGCCTTCAAGCACTGGAAAATGGGGATGGATGAATATAAGCGGTCCCTTTCTAAGTCAGCCTTTGTGAAGGGATTACAGAAACTTATCCCTGCAGTAAGAGAAGAACATCTGAAGGTATCTCCATCCGGAGTGCGGGCTATGGCACTCAAAGAAGACGGTGAAATTCTGGATGATTTCTACTTCATGACTGATAGCCGTCAGATCCATGTGCTGAATGCACCAAGTCCTGCCGCAACCGCTTGTCTTGCTATTGCAGATGAGATCGTGACCAAAGTAAAGGATACTCAGGCAGTAAGCTGATTACCTCCGGGATGGTATTTATGAAGTTAATCCGGTTTGATATTATCCCGTAATTATATCAAACTCCTTCAACTAATAAAGGAGCTTAGTTGATACACACCGATACCCTTACCCGAAGATTATATGCAGCTGATGCATCCATGTATGAAGAACTGCCAGATGCTGTGGCTTTTCCTCAAAATGCGGAAGATATCCGGGCATTGGTCCGTGCTGCTTATCTGAAGGGAACCTCCATAACTGCCAGGGGAGCGGGAACGTCACTTGCCGGTCAGGCTACCGGTGGTGGTGTGGTAATGGATGTCTCCAGGTACATGAATAAGATCCTTCAGGCAGAACCTCAAAGAAAGAGGGTCAGAGTTGAACCGGGTGTGATACGTGATAGTCTGAACCGGGAGTTACAGGAACATGGACTTTTCTTTGGGCCGGATACCTCAACTACAAATCGTTGTATGATCGGGGGAATGATAGGAAATAACTCCGCTGGCTCCTTTTCTATCAAGTACGGCACTACCCGGGATCATACTCAAGAGATCGAGGCCGTACTGAGTGACGGAAGCATGGTAACATTCGGGCCACTGAGTCGGATAGAACTCGATGAAAAGCTTCGGTTAGACACTCTGGAAGGATATATCTACCGGGGGATGATCAGGATCATCCAAAAAAACCGTCAGAAGATTCTTGACAATTTTCCTCATCCCGAGATCATTCGCAGAAATACCGGATATGCACTGGACCGATTGTGTATGATGCAACCCTTTGTAGCAGATGGTCCTCCGTTTAATCTTGCGGTATTGCTTTGCGGCAGTGAAGGGACATTGGCTATGACCACGGCGGCTACACTGACTCTGGCTGATATTCCCACAAATAAATTATTACTGATCCCGCAGTTTAGGAGTTTGAATGAGGCGATGGAAGCAACCGTCAGGGCGGTTAAGTATGAGCCGGCAGCGGTTGAGTTGGTAGATGATATTATTCTAAATGCCACAAAAGGGAACAGGGAACAGGCCCGGAACCGGTTCTTTCTGGAGGAAGATCCCTCCTGCATTCTGATTATTCAGTTTGAGGGGAATAGTGAAGAGGAACTCAGGGAGCAGGCAAGATCACTGGAAGAAGATCTCAAAAAGTCGAAACTTGGATACAGTTATCCCCTGGTGGAAGAGCCGGAATTAATGGAGAGGGTATGGGACCTTCGAAAGGCCGGACTCGGATTGCTTATGGGACTAGGGAAGGATTCGAGATCTCCAACTTTTTGTGAAGATACAGCGGTAAGGGTTAAGGACCTTCCTGAGTATGTGAAGGACTTCCGGGAGTTACTGGCACGACATGAAAGCAGTTGTGTTTTTTATGCTCATGCTTCTGTGGGAGAACTGCACCTTCGCCCTGTGATCGATATTACCACCGATATGGGTCTTCAGAAAATGAAGGTAATGGCTGAAGAGATAGCAGAACTTGTCCGATCGTACCGGGGATCTCTATCAGGTGAACATGGTGACGGAAGGGCAAGAGCTCCATACATAGAAAAAGTACTGGGACCTGAAATGATGCCCCTGATCAGGCAGGTAAAAGAATTATGGGATCCGCATTATTTATTCAATCCCGGAAAGATCGTAAAACCGGAAGCGATTGATAAGGACCTGCGATTCTCACCGGATTATGTGCCCTCCGAGAGCATTACTGTATTCAAGTGGAGAAAAGAAGGTTCTTTTGCCGATGCTCTCGAATTATGTAATGGTGCGGGTGTATGCCGTAAGAGATCTGAAAGCGGAGGGACCATGTGCCCATCTTATATGGCAACTCTGGACGAGAAAGATTCTACGCGTGGCAGGGCAAATATATTTCGGCAGGTTTTTACGGGTACGGAACCGGAGGCATTCAGTTCAGAGGATCTGAATGAAGCACTGGATCTTTGCTTAAGCTGTAAAGCCTGCAAAAGTGAATGTCCTGCTAATGTGGATATGGCAAGAATGAAAGCAGAATTTCAGCATGGGCGTCAGGAACAGGAGGGGAAGTCGGTCAGGACCCGCTTTTTTTCTGAAACAGCCATGCTGTACCGTTTAGCCTCCAGGTTTCCTGCCCTTAGCAATACTTTTTTAAGATCGCCAGCTGTGAAAGCATTACTCGAAGAATTTGTGGGCATTTCATCTAAAAGACAACTGCCTGAATTCGCTAAGCAAACGTTTGAGGAATGGTGGAAAAGCAGAATTCCCGAAAATCCGGGTGCTGAACCTGTTGTACTATTTGTGGACCTATTTACCAATTATCATGAACCTCAGATCGGAAAAGCAGCGGTGAGAATTCTTGAAAAGGGTGGGTATAATGTTCGAATAGGTGAAGGTATGCAATCCGGCCGGATTCAGATCTCAAGAGGAGTCCTCAAAGAGGCTCAGCAGATCGCTCATGATATGATCAATGAATACGCTGTTTATGCATCGCGTGGAATACCTGTCATAGGCATTGAACCATCCGAAATATTGACATTCCGGGATGAATATTTGGACCTGTGTGAGGATGAATATCTTGATAGAGCTGGCATGCTGGCTCATTCTTCATATACCCTGGAGGAATTTTTAGAGAATGCCCTGAACCGGTTCAACCCCAGGAATTCAGGTAATAAAGGGCCGGTCATATTACATGGGCATTGTCATATGAAAGCACTAAAAGGAAATGAACCTGCTATTAAAGTTCTAAACCATTTTGGATATCAGGTTCAGGAGCTGGATGCAGGTTGTTGCGGCATGGCCGGTAGTTTTGGCTACGAGAAAGAACATTATGATCTGTCTATGAAGATTGGCAGCCAAAGATTATTTCCAGCAGTAAAAGAAAAATCAGATGCCGATATTTGTGCATCCGGTTTCTCCTGCAGGCATCAGATCAGTGATGGAATTCAAAGGAAAGGCAGTCATATTGCGGAACTGATACTGAGAGCATTGTAGATCAAAAGCATTCTGTTAAGGAATGATTTGCGGGATCATTTGGTATATCTGATATCACGCAATACAATTGATCTGTAGAAACAGATGTTCAGAATCGTAGCATATCTAAGCGTACTACTTTTTACTTCTTCGACACTGCTGGCGCAGACGGGAGGCGAAGAATATGATTACAGTGACATTCAGCCCATTATGGTGAAATACTGTAATCTGTGCCACAGTAATGGAGAGAGAGGATTTAAGTCCAATACTTATGAGGGACTGATCAATAGTGTAAGTCCGGCAGACCGGTATAACGGGCCTTATATTATACCCTATGATGCAGAAAATAGTCCGCTTGTCGACAAGATCCTCCCTGACCCTGAAGTAGGAAACCGGATGCCGCTCCGAGAAGAGCCTGTTTCCGAAGAAGAGATCGCTGTTATCCGGGCATGGATCGATCAGGGAGCCATTGAAAGCCTGGTCGCCACTTCCAATGAAAATGAGGACCGCCCGGAAAACTTTGAACTCCTGGGGAATTACCCGAACCCCTTCAATCCAGGAACAATCATTCGTTTTAACAGTTTATTTCCCGGAAGCTATCGTATAATCATTTATAATGCTGCCGGCAGAAAGGCTGCGGAATACTCCGGCAGGGCTTCAGCCGGACCTAATTCCATACCAGCTGATCTGAGCGGATTTCCCAGCGGTGTATATTTTTACAGAGTGACATTTGCCGGAAGCAATACACCCTCTTTTACAGCTGACGGTAAGATGACATTAGTAAGATAAAGGGCTGAGTAAGCCTTCAAATGTAACAATGAGATAATTTATGAATCATGTTATAGTTGATCCCCCGATCATTTATGACTATTTCCCGACTTAAAGAGAGAACTATGAAAAGACTGATACTATTTGTTGCAGCTACAGTATGTAGCATGAATGTTTATGCACAGGACCCTGTAGATTATGATACAGATATAGCACCGATCATGCAGAATCGCTGTAACAATTGTCACAACGCGGGGCAGAATGCTTTTAATTCCAGTTCATATGCTGCTGTTATGGCCAGTGTGAGCCCTCCGACCCGATACGATAAAAACCAGGTGATCCCGGGTGATCCTGACGGCAGTCCTCTTGTGGATAAGATCGAACCGAATCCTCAGTTCGGAACCCGGATGCCTCAGGGAAGCAGCCTTTCCGATGATCAGATAGCGCTCATCAGAAGATGGATCGCAGAAGGGGCTAATGAAGTAGCAACCTCCAATGAAAATGGAATAACAGATGTACCGGACGGTTTTAAACTTCAGGGCAATTATCCTAACCCATTTAACCCGACAACACTGGTCGTATTTGATAGTCAGACTGCAGGGGAATACCGGCTTAGTATTTTCAATGTAGCCGGTGTTAAGGTAGGCGAGTATTCCGGAAGGGCAGCAACCGGATCAACGAATATAGCAGTTCAGATGAATGATCAGCCAACCGGTGTCTACTTTTACAGGTTAAACCTCATCACAGCAGGGAACAGGTCTGTTACTGCTGACGGAAAAATGACCCTGATACGCTAACCGATTAGTTTTGCTGCCGGGAGGCATTTTCAATAAGCTCCCGCGCGCTGATCATGGTAGCATCGGATATCTCGGCTCCACTCATCAGGCTGGCAATTTCTCGAATGTGTTCCTCTTCACTAAGCGGCAGGATATTACTGATCGTTCTGCCGTCCCGTTCTTCTTTTAGAACTTTATAGTGTTTATGAGCCTGACTTGCGATCTGTGGCTGATGGGTGATCGCAATGATCTGGCAATAAGTGGAAAGTCTTCTCATTGCTCGGCCTACTTTTTCAGATATTTCTCCGCTGATCCCGGTGTCGATCTCATCAAAGATCATAACGGGAAGGCTTTGCTCTTTAGCCAGGATGGATTTCAATGCCAGCATCACCCTGGAGATCTCACCACCGGAGGCGATCTTAGCCAGTGCTTTCGGCTCCTCACCTTTGTTGGTAGAAATAAACATGCGGATATCATCGCAGCCGTTTTCGGTGCATTCTACATTCTGTCCATCAATGTATATCCATCCCTTGGTGTCTGAAAGCCAGTTTACTTTGACTTCAAGTTGAGAATGAGGTATCCCGAGTTCGGCTAATTCCTTTTGTATCTGAAGTGATAATCTTTGGCCGGTTTCTACTCTTTTGTCATGCAATGCTCGTGCTTTTTTGGCCAGCTTTTCAGACTGCTGTTCTATGGCCGATAAGATCTTTTCTATTTCAAGATCAAAATTGTCAGCGAGTGAGAGTTCACGTTGTATCTCGTTCAGGTATTGGATGAGACCGGGCAGATCTCTCTGATATTTTTTCTGCAGGCGATTCAGTTCGGATTGTCGCTGTCTTAATTCTTCAAGCCTTTTAGGATTGAATTCAATTGAATTCCGGTATCGCTCCGCAAACTGAATTGTTTCGTTTATACTAACTCTTGCAGCATTTATCTCGGACAGGTATTGTTCGAATTCCGGTTCGATCCGGGCAAGATCTTCCAGCTGCAGTTTCAGGAAATTCATTAGCTGGGTAATGTTCCCATCGTCGGATTCCGCCATTTCTGAGATCGCGGCAGCCTTCTGATCCAATTCTTCTGCGTTGTCAAGGAGATTCATTTCGCTGATCAATTCCTCCTCCTCTTCTGCATTGAGCCGTGCATCTTGCAGCTCTTTTACCTGAAAGCGATACAATTCGGTTTTTTCCTGCAGTTCGGACTCTCTTTTACGCAGATCACGCAGTTCCTTTTGCAGACTTACCATCTTTTTATATTCGTCCCGGTAAGATTCCAGATAGGGCTCCACTTCACCGAACCCGTCGATCACTCCCCGGTGATTTTCCTCTTTCAGCAATAATTGGTGGTCATGCTGGCCATGAAGATCAACCAGCAGATCCCCTGCTGACTTTAATACACTGATATTTACAGGCGTGTCATTAATAAATGCTCGGCTTCCGGTATTCCGGATCTCCCTGCGGAGGATCATGTAATCACGATATTCCACTTCCTGTTCGGCCAGTAATTTACGGAGGTCCTCCTGTTCGTCCACAAAGATGGTAGCCTCAGCGATGGCCTTATCCGTTCCCCTGCGGATCACATCGGTATCAGCTCTTTCGCCCAGAATCATATCCAGTGCCCCGATAATGATCGACTTACCTGCGCCGGTCTGTCCTGTCAGAATATTCAGCCCCTTTTCAAAACTCACTTCGAGCTCATCAATGAGAGCAAAATCTTTTATGTATAAAGACCGGATCATAACGGGTGGCTGGGTTCTGTTGTTGAATTAAAAATTAAAGATTTCCCAAAGGGATGCCAATGGCAAAAAATTAAAAATGAAGGCCTCATTGGTTCTTTTGTTTTGATGTCTTAACGATCGCTGACAGGATGGTAACCAATTCGAGACAATCTTTCATAACAACTCTTAGATCACTGATCTCATAGTCACTCTTGTCGAGTAATCTCAGCCAGAAATGGGTCTCATGGGCTTCTTTTAAGGAGATATTCATCTTATATGTGAAATCGCTCTTCGAAAATGCCCCGATGGCTTCTTCTATATTGGCTCCGATGCTGGTACCCGCTCGAAGTACTTGCCTGGAAAGAACAATCGCTCGTTGCATCTGCAATTCTTTACTTAAGGTCATTATCTTCAGGGCAAATTGAAAACTCTTGTCTCTGATAATATTTTCTTTCATGGTATTTAGTTTTTTTCTTTAGAGCCAGCAGATGATTGTTCCTTACATAAAACTTGTATCCATTTTAACTGAGCTAATCGCTGCATCTTCATTTTTAATTTTTAATCTTTAATTTTTAATTATTAAGCCTCTCCTTCATTCTCCTTATCTTAATCCCATGAAGAAAAAAGCCGACCGAGAAAATCAGAAGACGATCTATGATCATGTTGTGCCGGAAGGGCAGCAGGAAGAGATCCGTCTGGATGTGTATATCACCTCTTTCGTGGAGAATGCGTCACGGACCAAAGTACAGAAAGCTATTAAGGACGGTCATGTTCTGGTAAACGATAAAAAGGAGAAAGCATCCTATATCATGCAGCCGGAAGATATGATCCATATTGAGCTTCCCAAACCTCCGCCGCCGGAAGCAAAACCGGAAGAGATGGAGCTGAATATTGTTTATGAGGATGATGATCTCATCATCGTGAATAAAGAAGCAGGAATGGTGGTGCATCCGGCCTATGCAAACTGGACGGGCACCCTGGTCAACGGACTCATGTATCACGTTGACGAGCTTGCAGGAGAGGATGAGGATGAAAACCTCCGTCCCGGGATCGTGCACCGGCTGGATAAGGATACTTCCGGTTTACTGGTAGTTGCCAAAACCGATCATGCTCTTGCTGAACTGAGTGCCTTATTCCAGGAAAAGGACGTGGAAAGAACCTACTGGGCTGTGATATGGGGCACGCCGGAAGAAGAAGGAACCATTGAAGGCAATATCGGCCGTTCTAAGAAAGACCGGAAACTGATGGCCGTACAGCCGGAAAACTACGGAAAGCCTGCGGTCACACATTATAAGGTGCTGGAATATTTTGACTATCTGAGTCTGGTGGAAGTAAAACTGGAAACCGGACGAACGCATCAGATCCGGGTACATTTCAATCATATGGGAAATCCGGTATTCGGGGATCCGACCTATGGAGGTACTTCGGTCAGATACGGCCCAAATACCGGAAGCCGGAAATCCATGTTCCATAACCTGATCACAGGACTGGGACGGCAATGCCTGCATGCCAAAACTCTTGGATTTGTTCACCCGACGACCAAAGAAGTCGTACGGTTTGATTCTGAACTACCGGATGACTTTCAGCATGTACTGACCATGCTCCGTGAAAACTGCAAAAGTGAATATTAAGTGTTAACAGGCTAATACTATCATGCAAAAGAAAGACATTACGATTACGGTTGAACTGGACGAACAAAATATCCCGACCGACATTATCTGGAATGCCACAGACCTTCAGGGTATGGATAAGGCACAGTGCCGGGCTATGCTGTTATCTCTCTGGGATTCCAATAATAAAGATACCCTGAAGCTGGACCTATGGACCAAAAAGATGACGGTTGATGAGATGAAGATCTTTTTCCATCAGACACTGGTTACGATGGCAGATACTTTTAAGCGTGCGACCAACGAAGAAGATATGACGCTGGCCATGCAGGATTTTTGTGATTACTTCGCTGAGAAGATGGATATTAAGGACAACTAAGTCCGTTTCATTAACAGATGATCGCATTCAAGTACAAAGTATTCTTTGAAGTTGCAGCGAATCTGAGCTTCACTAAAGCTGCAGAGCTTCTGTTCATTTCTCAGCCGGCGGTCAGTAAGCATATTCAGAATCTGGAAAATGAACTGGGAGTGGCACTTTTTGACCGCAGGGGAAATACCATACAGCTTACTTCTCCCGGTGCAAAGCTGCTGGAATATCTTCACAAGGCCAGGCATCTGGAAAAAATGGTGCAATCGGATATCGATATCTTCCGTAATCAGCAGGAGATAACCGGTGAGCTCAAAGTCGGATCAAGTACTACGATCTCACTGTATGTACTTCCTGAGATATTATCCTCTTTCCATAAAAAATTTCCCGGGATAAAGATCCTCCTTATCAATCGGAATTCAGAAAACATTATCAATGCTCTTCAGGATAAAAACATCGACCTGGCTATTGTGGAATCCTATCATAAAATAAATTCTCTGAACTACAGTCCCTTTATTGAAGATGAGATCATACCGGTATGCTCATCCAGAAGCCCATATGCGGATCAGGTCATTGATCTTGAAGATCTGAGGGATATACCCCTTGTTTTAAGAGAGCGGGGTTCCGGTACACTGGGTGTCATAAATGAGGCCCTTGAGAAGAACGGAATGAAGCTGGGTGATCTGAATATTATCGCCAGACTCGGAGGAACTGAAGCGCTCAAGAATTTTCTGGTAAAGGATGAATCCGTTGGGTTCCTTTCCAAACTTGCGGTCGTGGATGAACTGGAAAAGAATCAGCTAAGGAGGCTGGAGATACGTGGAATAAGCCTTAGCCGGAAGATGTATTTTGTTACCCGCAAAGGAGAAGATCGAACCGGTTTTATCCGTTCATTCATTCTGGAAGCAAAAGAACATCATAACTTATAGTTATAAGTTATACAGAGTGGGTATTTTCAAGTTATCATAAATGCGGGCATATTACTTCATGAATCGACTGATAGCCACTGAATCCCGCATAAGCCATTTATATTGTTCGGCTTGCGGCAAGAAATATGCTCATTACACACTCACTGATTTTGCTCATTGCTGTAATAAGCCACTGTTAGTAGAATATGATCTGGAGGCTAAGATCGATCGAACCCTTCTGGAAGGACGAGAGAATAATATGTGGAGATACCGAGAAGTACTCCCTGTATTAGACTCTGATAATATGGTCTCTCTGGGCGAGGGAATGACCCCTATGCTCAGGGCGGACCGTGTTTCAGACGCCAATGGATTTAAAGACCTTTATGTAAAGGATGAAGGACTCAACCCAACCGGATCCTTTAAAGCCAGGGGGTTGAGTATGGCGATATCCAAAGCCAAAGAACTCGGCGTAACTGAATGTGTAATTCCGACTGCCGGTAATGCCGGTGGAGCGTTGAGTGCTTACTGCGCGAGAGCCGGGATGAAAGCAACAGTGATCATGCCGATCATCACTCCAAAGATCTTCAAAGAAGAATGTATGTTCTATGGAGCTGAAGTAATGCTTGTAGACGGGCTGATCGATAAATGTGGATCCCTTGCCAAAGAGATCGAAGAGGAGAGAGGTGCATTCAATATTTCCACATTGAAAGAGCCCTATCGTATTGAGGGAAAAAAGACCATGGGCTATGAGATCGCGGAGCAGTTCAACTGGAAGCTGCCGGATGTGATCCTCTATCCGACAGGAGGGGGAACCGGTATTATCGGTATCTGGAAAGCCTTTAAGGAAATGACCCGATTAGGCTGGATCGTTGATGAAAAAATGCCTCGTATGATAGTGGTTCAGACCGAAAGCTGTTCTCCCGTGGTCAATGAAATACTTGGAATTACCACCGACGAATCAAAATTTCAAAAGTCTATTGCAAACGGACTGGCAGTACCCAAAGCATTCGGAATAGATCTGATCAGAGAAGTGGTATCGGAGTCCGGTGGAACTGCCCTTACCGTTTCCGAAGAGGAGATCCGGGAAGGAACACTCGAATTCGGACGAATGGAAGGGATTTCTGTATGCACGGAGGGCGGAGCCTTATGGATGGCCCTAAAGAAACTGGTTGAACGGGGAGAGGTTAGTAAAGAAGAAAAGATCGTCTTGATGAATACCGGAACCGGCCTTAAATATCTGGAGAATCTGGAACTGGGTCTTCGCTGATCTTATTTTCTATCTGAATCAGATACCGATATAAATACCGATAATTATTGATAATAAGGCAGTTCCAAGAATCATTAAAAAGGGTTTCCAGATAAATTTGACCCAGCTGTTATACCCGACTCCGCTGGCCGCTAATACAGCCAGCAAAGCTCCGTTTGTGGGTGTGATCATGTCGGTAAGCATACCCCCATATTGATAGCAAAGGATCATAACCTGTCTGGACATGCCAATCAGATCTGAAAGAGGGGTAAGAAGGGGTATAGTGAGTACAGCCTGTCCGGAATTACTGGGAACCGGTATATGAATGATTGCCTGAGACAGGGTCATCCCTATAGCAGAGAAGGCCACCGGCAGATCCTGTAGGGGACTGAACAAACCATGGACAATGGTGTCTATGATCATGCCTTCCTCCAGGATGAGATAGAGGCTGCGGGCAAGACCGACCAATACCGCTGCAAAGGCCATCTCCTGAAAGCCATTTGCATAAGCTTTTGAGGTTCCGTTAATCCCAAGGCCCCCTATCAAACCACAAAAAAGACCCATTACAAGAAAGAGGGAAGACATCTGGTTATAGTCCCAGTCCCAGATCAGTATTCCATAGATCATCAAACTAAAGGTCAGAAGTACCAGTACTAAGATCATAGCTGAACGGGCAGGCAATTTAGAACCGGTATGCTCCAGGTCCTTGATGGCGGATGAATGCATTCGCCCCTTTTTCAGGATCCACCAGATCCAGATGACGAGTACTATGGCAAAGATGGTCAGCCTGAATATAGTACCGGAAAATGGTTCTACTGCGGAGATCTTTTGGGCGATAAGGACACCAAAGGGATTTACGGGACTGAAAGCAGCTCCGATTGCAGCCGACCCGGTACTGATCGCAATGGCGGAGATCCGCATATACCCGAGACGATCGGTCATAAGGATCAGAAAGGGGACCATCGCAATGATCTCCTCCTGGGTATTATTCAGCAGCCCTGCAAGAGCGAAAACACAGCCTACCAGTATCATCACTATATGAGGAGAATGATGAAAACGGTTTACCAGCGCCTCGATCCCGTCACTGAATGCTCCGGTTTTATCCACGACCACAAAAGCACCCCCGATGATCAGGATCAAAACGACCACTTCAGCACCAAAAATGATCCCTTCCGGTACTTTAACTATCGCGTCAAATACTCCAATGGGTTCCGCCTCTACTTGTTTATATGACCCGGAAACTACTACTTCACGGCCGGTAGCAGCATCTGATGTACGGTCGTATGCCCCTGAAGGAATAATGTGTGTTAGAGTGGCAGCTAATGCTATGCAAAACAACAGAATAGCCAGCGGATGTGGAAATGAAAATTTCATCAACCCCGTATTTGATTCCAAAAATTCAGGGCCAATATGCGCAAAAATATTTAATTATTTATAGAGAATGCTTCCGAAGGTCACTGCGCTGTTTCTTTCTCTTTCATCCCAGAGATCATAAGAGAGAATGGTCCCTTTATCTGTGAGGCCTGTCTTCAGGAAAGAGTACAGGGGTGGGAATCCGCAAACTCTGTAGGGGTCGAGGTCCTCACGGATGTGTTCAAGAAGGTCGAAATCCTTAGCATCTGCACCGAGCTTCAGGAAGGTATGATCAAATGCCTTAACACTTTCAAACATGTCGCTTGCAGGGGTATTATCCCCGAATTTTCTCCCAAAATGAGCCAGGTCACCACTGATCAGAATAATGGTTTCGTTATTAGTCTTAGCCGCAATCCATTCCATGAAACTATTAACCTGCTGTTCCTTATGACTGTTATTCATATAAAGCAGATCCTCCATTCCTCCGACCAGGATAGGCACGATCTCAAAGTCATGATCCCATATATGGTTGAGGTACAGCAGGTGAAGCTCAAGGCTGTGTTCGATCCTGTGGGCACGGTCACTGAAGCTAACCCCGTGGGTTTCGGAATTCAGGGAATTCTTCATTAAGTGTATAAAGGCTGAATCCGCCCGAACTTCACCGTTCGGGAGTCGAAAGGTTTTCTCAGATACAATGAAAGGGGTATTGTCATACAGATCGCCATAGAGTCCTGCATAATGGGAAGTGCCCAGCATAATCACCCGATTTGGTTTGAGATTTCTGATTGCTGAAAAAGCCTTCACATAACTTTGCATACCTACCCGTGGATCAATATGCGGAGCGTATAAAGCAGCAGCCTCAGATACCGGTTCGGAGGTCTCATATTTTGCAAAAGCTTCATCCAGCTGGGATTTCAGTTCTGCCGGAGAATCCGGGTAAGATCCGCCGGCAGTATTGCTATGATGAATACTTGAAGCTTCATAACGGTCTTCGGTTTCCTCTGCTGATTTAGCAAAGAAATCGGAATCCAGCAGCCGGTGCTGATCCAGAAACTGTATATACTGCAATAGCTCCTCTTCCGTAGCTCCCTCTCCTACAAAAGGCATTAATTGTTGAACAGATCTGGACCCGTCGATCAGGGAAAGAATGGGTTCCATCTCGGCCGGAATAGCGAAACCCTCCGTAGCGTAACCCAGCATATCCTGAAAAAGGAGGTAGTCCTGACCGTCCTGAGCAACCTCGATCACCTGAATATCATAACGGAGTGGAGGGATGGGATCGGTTTTTGAACTAAACATGTGGTCAGATAATTGTTTCCGGATCAGTTGAATTAAAAATTAAAGATTAAAAATTAAAAATGGATGAACTGAGCAAGATCGTTTTATTTGAGCTTTGAGCTATAAGCCTTAATCACTACTCATGCTCTGGCACTCACACCTTCTTCCATATTTTTTACAGATGGGATGATTCGACGGAGTGGAAAAGCGCGCCTTGCAGGCGGCACGACCGTGATGGATCATCAGATGGGAGAGGTCGGTCCAGTTCTCACGAGGAAAGAGCGCCATCAATACTTTCTCGATCTTGTTGGTATTCTTGCTCTCGCGGGTAAGGTCGAAACGATTAGCGAGGCGTTTAACATGAGTATCTACCACAACTCCAACGTTGATACCATATGCATTTCCCAGGACCACGTTGGCTGTCTTCCGTGCTACCCCTCTAAGACTCAGGAGGTCTTTCATGTTTTTTGGCACCTCGCCGTCAAATTTTTCGGTCAGGATCTGTGAGGTCTCTTTCAGGGACTTCGCCTTGTTCTTGTAGAATCCGGTGCTTTTAACCAGTTGTTCGAGTTCTTCCAGCGGAGCTTCTGCCATCAGTTCAGGAGTAGGATAGGTCTCAAAGAGAGCAGGAGTGGTTTTATTCACTCTCTCGTCGGTACACTGGGCACTAAGGATAGTCGCGATCAGTAGTTCAAAGGCATTCCGGTGATTAAGCTCACAATGCGGATTCGGGTAATATTTATAAAGCTCATTCAGCAGCTCTTCTGCCCGTTCCTTCTGTTCGTCGGTTTTATAAGGGGTTTTTGGAAGCTTGTTTTTGCTCACTATCAGGGTCTTTGATTGCTTATTTGGCTGGTTAACAGTTATGAAGCCACAAAGATTCTTTTTTCTTCGTGAAACGTCAAATGTGAAAAGCGAAAAGCAAGAAGTGAAGAGTAATTTTTAATCTTTAATTTTTAATTCCCTTAAGTTCGAGCATGAGCCGTAATAAACTTTATTCCATTCTCCTGCTTGGTACTTTGCTCCTGATCTACATAAGCAGCTTTGTGGACCGACAGATCATTGCCGTCCTGGCAACAGGGATCAGGGAAGAATTAGGACTGAACAACACACAAGTGGGAGTGCTGTATGGGCCGGCTTTTTCACTGATCTATGCTGTCTGCGGCCTGGTTATGGGATACCTGGCGGACCGGTATTCCCGGAAGTATATCATTCTCAGTGGGCTTACTATCTGGAGCATGATGACCCTGCTTAGCGGTTTTGCTACTTCATTTGCTTTCCTGATCTCGGCCAGGCTGATGGTGGGAGTGAGCCAGTCGGCTTTGAGTCCCGCTGTTTATTCCTTGCTGGCCGATTACTTCGGTCCCGAAAAAAGGGCAAGGGTTTTCTCAGTCTATGCTTCCGGGATATTTATCGGAGTCGGACTTTCTTTCCTGATCGGCGGGTCGGTGGCGGAAGCCTTCGACTGGCGGACGGCCATCAAATCGGTAGGCTGGCCGGGACTGATACTGGCTGTTTTAGGATTGCTGGTCATACGGGAACCGAAACGGGATACAGATTTCGGATCTTTACAGGCATCATTAAAGGGGTATCGAAGAGGGTTTTCGAAACTGGTCTCCAAACCGGTGGTTCGTTTTCACCTGGCAGGCTTTTCTTTATTGGCCCTCAGCGGATATACCATCCTGGCTTTTATCAGCACGGTGCTGACCGACGTATATAACAGAGGTGATCTGATCTCCTATTATGGATGGTTCATGATGGCAACAGCGCTGAGTGTGAACGTGTCTGGATGGCTGGCCGACCGGCTGGCTCTGAAATTCGGTGGCAAAGGTCGATTTGGGATGGGGGTCGTGGCTGCATTGGGCGGTCTACCATTTTATATCCTCGGATTCACCACCGAAGACGGATTCACTGCTTTTCTGTGGATCGGACTGGGTAATGTGATCTCATCCTCCTATAACGGAGTAGCAGCCGCACTGATACAGTATTTCGTGGGATCCGATATGAGAGCGACTGCCGGCGCGCTGTATTTATTTGTGGTCAGCGTAGTAGGGTTCGGGATCGGTCCGCCCCTAACCGGCTGGTTGATTGATCATGTTTTTACCGGTGCCTTTGGACCTAATTATGCGTTGCTGAGTGTGTTTGGAGTCTGTGGTGCTTTGGCTACTCTGTGCTTTGTGGGAGGGATGAGGGCCTATGACGATGGAATTAAAATTAAAGATTAATATGTAAGAGTGGTCGTGCTTCCAATGAAGGTTTTGCGGCATAGGAATGTGGTTATTAAGTATCTAAATTATGATCTAAATCATGTAAATCAAGACAGCTCTGCATTAGCGGATCCAATATTCTTAATTTTTAATCTTTAATTCTTAATTATCCCAGCCTGAGCACTAAAGACCTATCTCGACTTTAATAAGTGATCTCCAGCCTGCATGATCTTCATCCTCAATTGTTCATTGTAATCCGGATGATCTTCCAGAAAGGTCCGGACGATCTCTGCTGCATCATCTGAACGGTGATTTCCCAGTGTGGTGCCTACCCAGCGTGCCGGGAAAAAAATATCGCCGGTGATCTGTATCTCCTGCAGCAGTTCCAGAGACGGTAAAATGTATTTTACGGAAGACTCCGTTCTTAACGGGTGATGTAGATAGCCAATCGCGGAGAGTACCCAGGACTCTGTAGCCCTGTTATCCTCTTCTTTTAATGAATTAAAGAACGAATCCCGGATCTTTTCATCGGGAGAAAGAGCCGGTTTCACAAATTCAAAACGACGTTTACGGTCCGGGTTTGAGATCCTGGCCTGCTGCTCATTGATGATATTATCGGCCTGCTCCGGCATTTTAATAGCCAACGTGGCAGCAAGACCGGTATAATCATTTTCGGATAGATTGAGGTTTTCTATCTTCATTTCTTCCTGCCAGATTGCATAAAGTTTTTCAAGGGCGATATCCGTCATACCGATGGATTCAAAGGTATTGAACCAGATCTTCTTACGGCTTCCTTCTTCCTCTTTGAGCATTTGGGCCCACATCATTTCTTCCAGCATCGGAGCTTTGGCAGTACGATCCTCCTTACTGAGATGATCCCAGTAAATGCTGCGCAGATGTCCAAGTTCAAGATTCAGGAGGAGCTGATTCCCTTCATCCGGCAGAACAAATGATAGCATATCCAGGTAATTGTCCGCATTTATATTTCCCTCCAAAAGATTCTCACGAATATTGATCAGCCATGATCCTTTTTCAACTTCTGAAAGTTTACCCCATGTTTCCGGGTCCGGAATAGAACTATCAAACAGACCATAACCCATCCCGTCACTGTTCAGCAGGTGATTGTCGGAAGTGAATGATTCCGGCAGATCCGTTTCTTCTTCCTCGAGTAAAACATACAGGCTGTCTTCCTTATCAATGTAACTGGTGATCTCAAACTGCTGCGGCCAGATTCGGTTATCTCCCATGGGATCGGTCATTGTCAGCTGGTTTTCGGTCATCGATATATGTGGGCGACCGGGAGAATTTACCCAGACCTCACTCCAGGAATTCAGGTCTTCATCACTCAATTCATCAAGTATGCCGATCAGATCAGGCCAGGTGGCATTTTTGAATGCATACGTACTTAAGTAATCCTGCAATCCGGTTCTGAATGTCTCTTTGCCCACCAGCATTTCCAGCTGTCGCATCATGATCGGAGCTTTGTTATAAATGATAGGGCCGTACATCTGACCAGCTTCATTCAGGTTCTGCAGGTCCTGTCGGATCGCATTAGCCCCTGCTGTACGATCCACTCCGTAGGCACTGGGGTAATGGCGTACTAGAAAATTCAGGTCATGATTGATGTCCGGGAAAGATGGGTTTACGATCTTAGCAGCCATAAAATTGGCAAAGACCTCTTTGGTCCACACATCGTTGAACCATTCCATGGTTACCAGGTCGCCAAACCACATGTGAGCAGTCTCATGGGCGATCAGGCTGGCTCTTCCGAGCAACTGAGATTCTGACGGATCTTCATCCAGAAACAGGGAAGAAGCACGGTACTGAATAGCTCCGACATGTTCCATTCCGCCGTACTGAAAGGTTGGAATCAGGGCGAAATCGAATTTTTTGAAGGGATAGGGAATACCCGTGTATTCTTCCAACCATGCAATTGATTCTGAATGCAGGCGGAAGATGTCGTTCAGGTTACGTGATACCTTATCCTCATCTGTTTCCCGGTGCAGCATGCTCATTTCCCGACCATCGACCGAACGTGTGATCCGTTCGAAATCGCCGGCAACAAAAGAAAAGAGATAGGAGCTGATCTTATCGGATGATCCGAAATAAAGGATTTTTCGGTTCCCCTTCACATCTGCTGACTCCACAGGAGCATTTGAAATAGCTTCCCACTCGGATGGAATCTCAAGAGTCAGATCATATACTGCTTTAAGATCCGGCTGATCAAAAAGCGGAAAAGCTGTCCTTGCGCGATCCGGCACAAAAAGGGTGTAGAGGTAATCAGGATTTCGATTCAGTGAGGTGTTCCCTGCAATAAAGTCGACGGCGATCTCATTTTCTCCGATCAGCAGGAAGTCGGATGGAATGATGAGGTGTTCCTGCTCAAACCGCAGCGGAATCTTTGTATCATTAACTAATATCGATCGAAGGTGATCAGTATCATCTTTGAAATCCAGCTGAAGATCGCTGCTGTTATCTTCAAGATCAGCATATATGGTGATTCCCGCCTCAATAGCTGAGTCCTGTTCAGCCGGAATATCGAATATAAGTTCATACCTTAGTTCACTGATCAGCGCTTTGCGGTGGCGGGCCAGATCCAGGGAAACGCCTTTTTCGATCTGTGGGGAAGAAGGCTCACAGGAAATGAGGAGACCTGCAGCAAGAAGCAGGGGGAGATAGTAGGATAATCGCATAAGAGACTATAAGGTTCAACAGAACAGGTAATATAGCAATATAGTCACTGCTGTAAAGAGTGTGAAAAAGACGACACTGGAGATTATAGATAGAACCGGTTACTAAGAAACCAGTTCTGCTACATCATCCAGTCCTCTGGCACGTGCCTGGTCGGCGGCAGTATTACCTTCGTTATCCTTGGCCGATTTATCGGCACCATTTTCAAGCAGCAGTTTAGCGATCTCAGGCTGGCCGAAGGTAGCGGCGAATATAAGGGCTGTTGCGTTGCTGAAATTCCGCTTGTTCACATCGGCGCCTCTGTCGATAAGCATTTGAGCTATTTCGGTATTTCCTTTAAAGCATACTCCCATAAGTGCGGTGTTTCCCGCCGCGTCCTGATCATCGATAGCTGCACCCTGATCCAAGAGGTATTCTGCGACTTCTATCTGGTCGGTATAACTGGCCAGTATTAAAGGAGGAAAACCCTTTGGATCCTTGGTATGGACCAAATCTGGATCATCCTGAACCATTTCTTTGATGTCTTCCAGTTCGCCGGAGCGGATTAGGTCGTAGAAATTCATAGTAAAAAGGAAGCTTTGTTTATTGCAAAAAAGGGACCTCCAAGGTCTTTAAGACCTTGGAGGTTTAATAATCATTTTTAAAGCTAATACGATATCCAATTACAGCATTTAGCTTTTAAAATCCAACAATCACACCCTAAACATCATTCAATGCCTCGTTCAGAGCCTGTAAACTCTTCTTCGCATCACCGAAGAACATCTGATTCTTTTCCGCATAAAACAGTGGATTATCAATTCCTGCGTATCCGGGACTCAGACTCCGCTTGAACACAATGGATCGCTTCGCTTCATCCACGTCCAGGATCGGCATCCCGTAGATGGGACTGGATGGGTCGGTCTTCGATAATGGATTCACCACATCATTTGCTCCGATTATGAGCACCACATCCGTAGATGGAAACTCGGGATTTATCTCATCCATATCCTTTAGCTGATCATACGGTACATCGGCTTCTGCGAGCAATACATTCATATGGCCCGGCATACGTCCGGCTACCGGATGAATTCCATATTTCACCTGTACTCCTCGGTCTTCCAGTTTACCGGCCACTTCTTTAAGCACATGCTGCGCCTGGGCAACGGCAAGTCCGTAACCCGGTACGATAATCACCTTGGACGCATATGCGATCTGGATCGCAAGATCTTCGGCACTGGTCTCCCGTACCGTTTTGTCCCCCTCTTCCCCGGAGCCTCCGCCGCTGCTGGATGCGCCAAAGGAACCAAAGATCACATTCGCAAGTGAACGGTTCATGGCCTTACACATAATATTTGTGAGGATCAGTCCGGCTGCACCTACTAAAGCACCGGATACGATCAGTAGATTGTTATCCAGCACAAAGCCCGCCATCGATGCTGCGATCCCTGAATAAGAGTTCAACAGCGAAATGACTACCGGCATGTCTGCTCCTCCGATCGGGATCACAGAAGTAATACCTATCAGGAGAGAAACACCGAGAATGACCCAGAAGATGGTGGTATTCGTTGGATCCGCGGTAAAGAACCCAACCAGAACCACAACCGCGATCATGGCACCAATATTCATGATATTCATTCCCGGGAATTTTATAGAGCCGCCGCTGATAAAACCTTTCAGCTTTCCAAAGGCAATAAAACTACCGGTAAAAGTGAGAGCACCGATAAAGATACTCAGGCCGGTAGTCACCAGGCTGTCTGGGCTCAAAAGTGTCGGGTCTGCAGAACGGGTAAATTCACCCCAGGCTACCAGAGCGGAAGCACCACCCCCGAAACCATTAAATATCGCAACCATTTCAGGCATGGCGGTCATTGGGACTCGTTTTGCGGCTATGATTCCGATCAAAGAACCGATAATGATACCTGCTATGATATATTCAAAGGAGAGGATCTGCTGGTCGAATAAGGTGACCACGATACCGATCAGCATGCCAATTGCGGCATACTGATTACCCTTGCGGGCAGTTGAAGGTGATCCCAGTAATTTTAATCCGCGGATAAAAAAGGCGGTAGCGATCAGATAGATGATTTGAATTGCATCGGGTAACCAGGTTAAGACGGTTTCAGGTAAGAACTGACTCATGATTAGTCCTCCTTTTTCTTGAACATTTCAAGCATACGATCCGTCACCATAAAGCCGCCCACCACGTTAATGGTAGCGAAAATGATGGCTATAAGCCCGATTATATGACTCCATTCACCTCCTACACTTCCAGTAACGATCAGCGCACCGACGATCGTGATCCCGGAGATCGCATTGGCTCCCGACATCAGCGGAGTGTGAAGAGTGGGCGGTACCTTTGAGATAAGTTCAAAACCTATAAAACAGGCCAGAACAAATATGAATAATGAGAATATTAAGGACGACATATCATTATAACTAAAAAGTGAAAATTTGGAATAAGGTGCTGGCTATCAGATATCATGAACTCTTAAGCATAGGCGAAATGATCTCACCTTCATGCGTAATAGTGGTATTCAGGATGATCTCGTCTTCAAAATTAAAATCAGCCTTACCCTCCTGAATCAATAACTTGAGCAGGTTCTCAACATTCTTTGCATACAGCTGGCTGGCATGATGCGGCAGCTGACTTGGTAAATTGACCGGGCCGACCACCTTCACTTCGTTGACATTCTGAGTTGTTCCTGCTTCTGTGAGTTCACAGTTTCCTCCGTTCTCAGCTGCAAGATCAACGATCACGGATCCGGGCTGCATATCAGCTACCATTTCCTTGGTGATCAGGATCGGTGCAGGCCTTCCGGGAATCAGAGCAGTAGTAATAATTATATCCGACTTTTTTGCATGCTCATGGATGACCTGCCGCTGCCGCTCCTGGCTGTCCTTCGACAATTCTTTAGCATAACCGCCTTTGGTTTCGGTATCAGCTTCCTCCAGTGGCACTTCTACAAATTTAGCACCGAGACTTTCCACCTGTTCTTTAACAGCCGGGCGGATATCGAATGCCTCAACTACTGCGCCTAATCTTTTACAGGTAGCAATAGCCTGCAGGCCTGCAACTCCTGCTCCAAGCACCAGTGCTTTGGCCGGGGGGATAGTACCCGCAGCAGTCATCATCATCGGCAAATACTTGTCGAGAGTATCTGCTGCGATCAGGGCAGATTTGTATCCTGCAATATTACTCATGGATGAAAGGGCATCCATATTTTGTGCCCTTGAAATTCTTGGGATCGCATCCATTCCCAGCGAAGTGACTCCCTGAGCTTTCAGCAGATCTACGGTATCACTATTCTGAAGTGCCCAGAGGAAACATACGATGATCCCTCCCTTTTTGATCTTCTTCAGATCATTTTCATCCGGAGTCTGAACGCATAAGAGAAGGTCAACTTCGGATAATATTCCGTCCCGATCTGTGGTGATTTCTGCTCCGTTTTCTGTGTAATACGCGTCGAGAAATCCGGAAGCCAGTCCGGCTCCTTTTTCGACTTTTATTGAATGGCCGTCTTTTATGAATTTGCCGGCGATAGCTGGAATGAGGGCGACCCGTTTCTCATCCTGAGCCGTTTCTTTTATAATACCAATGACCACAAGGATCCTCCATTTGTCCCGATTTGACCCTAACTTAATCAAATTGGGCAATTAGGCAAATGCCGTTATTTGTTTAATGCATAAATATGGGGCAGTATGTGAAAATTAAATGAAGAGTAAGATTTGCAGCTCTGTTATCTTCTATAATCATCCTTTATACATGGGATAGAATTTTTAGAGAAATGACCGTTTCAAAATTTTGTATTATTAGCTCGGAAAAAATTTATCAGAATTATTATGGAAGACATCGCAGGTAAAACATTTAACGTAGTAGTGATCGGCAGTGGTCCTGCCGGATTAACCGCAGCTCTTTATGCTGCCAGAGCAGATTTAAAACCCATTGTATTTGAGGGTCCGGAACCCGGGGGGCAGCTTATGACAACAACCGATGTGGAAAATTTCCCGGGTTATCCTGACGGAGTTATGGGGCCACAGATGATGCAGGATTTTAGAGAGCAGGCAACAAAATTTGGTGCTGACTGTCGTTACGGTTATGTAACAAATGTTGAATTTGAAAACCGCCCCTATAAACTGACAGTTGATGAGAAGACCGAGATCTATGCTCATACCATTATAATCTCAACCGGTGCATCCGCTAAATGGCTGGGAATTGAAAGTGAACAGAAGCTTCGCGGAAAAGGGGTTTCTGCATGCGCAACCTGTGACGGAGCATTCTTTAGGGATCAGCATGTGGTAGTGGTTGGCGGTGGTGATACCGCTATGGAAGAAGCAACTTTTCTAACCAAATTTGCCAGCAAAGTTACAGTCATTCACCGCAGAGATGAGCTGAGAGCTTCAAAAGCTATGCAGAATCGCGCACTTAAAAATGACAAGATCGAATTTATGTGGGATAGCGAACTGGCTGAAGTGCTGGGCGATCCTGTAGTAGAAGGAGTGAAGGTAAAGAACCGGAATACCGGGGAATATACCACACTTGATGATGTTACCGGTGTTTTTGTAGCGATCGGTCACAAACCAAACACGGATCTTTTCAAAGGCGTACTGACCATGGACGACGTGGGATATATTCAGACCAAAGGGCAAGGAACAGCGACCGATCTTCCGGGTATTTTTGCCTGCGGAGATGCAATGGATGCCGTATATCGTCAAGCTGTTACTGCTGCTGGAACGGGCTGTAAAGCTGCTCTTGATGCCGAACGCTATCTTTCAGATGAGGTAGGTGAAGAGGCTATCGCCGAAGAGCACTGGAAGTAATTCTGTTCTTGCTCAGATTTTTCTATCAGGGTAGAATAATTAAGAATTAAAGATGAAAAATTTGCCGTAGGGATGCCTTTGGCAATAAATGGTGGAGTTCCGCTTGATCGCTATGCGATCTGCGCTCCACCTTTTTAATTTATAATCCTTCGGACTTCGGTCCGATCACTTTTTCTTTTTCCCTACTGTCTTCTCTTCTTTTTCCTCTTCCTCTGAAGCTTTTGCTTCTTCATCGGCAGATTCATCCTCCTCATCTTCATTGATCTCGATCACATCGGCATCGACAGAATATTCATCATCTTCAGCATCCGGGTCTTTTTCCACCAGGATGGTCACATCATTCAGAAACATGGCAAACATACCGATGGCAGAGATCACCGGGGCCATAGCTCCGATCAATGCAGCTCCGCCGACACCCATTGCCAGCTGGGTCTGAAATAGGACTTTGCCCTCTTTGTCTTTAATGATGAGTTTTCGTGCACTGCCCTCTTTGATGAGTTCGCGGATTCGGCTGATCACCTCATTAAATCCGCCCTGTACCTCTTCGTATAAGTTTTTAGCCTTTTCTTTTGCTTTTTCACTGTCCATGGTCGTCAAAATTAGATAGTAATTCTTTGTAAGGGATTCCTTCCCACAGGGTCTACCTACGCACAGAGATTAAAAAAGATTCAGGAGATAAATGCTGGCAAGAGTATACTGTGCATCCATTGTGGGTGTTGAGGCTCGGATCATTGATGTGGAGACCCATTTTGTGAATGGTCAGGTGAAGTTTTTTCTCGTGGGATTGCCGGACCGGGCCGTATCAGAATCTCGCGATCGCGTGGAAGCCTCTATTAAAAATTCAGACTTCTTTTATCCATTGGGAAGAGTGACCGTCAACCTGGCACCGGCCGATCTCCCAAAAGAGGGAAATGCTTTTGATCTGCCTATTGCGATCGGAATGCTGGAAATGTCCGGACAGATCTATACACAAAAACTGGATAAAACGGTCTTAGTTGGGGAACTGGCTCTGGATGGAGGACTCAGGCCGGTCAAAGGAGTACTTCCGGTAGCAGTTGAAGCAAAGAGAAGAGGATATAAATACCTGGTGGTACCCAAAAAGAATGGGAAAGAAGCAGCTGTGGTGGAGGACCTGGAGGTTTTTCCTTTCGAGCATCTAAAGGAAGTATGCGGGTGGCTGGAGAATAAAGGGAGCATGGATCCGCTGTACGTGAATGTAGAGCAGTTCTTTGCATCTAATGGAGTATATAAACTCATGGATTTCTGCGATGTGCGGGGACAGGAAAACGTCAAGAGGGCGCTCGAGATCGCAGCTGCCGGAGGACATAATGTGGTCATGGTAGGACCACCGGGCTCCGGTAAGACGATGATGGCGAGGAGGATACCAACGATCCTCCCGCCGTTATCACTGGATGAAGCGCTGGAAACCACCAAGATCCATTCTGTTTCAGGATTACTTAAATCTGGTAAGGCACTGATCACTAAAAGGCCATTTCGTGCTCCTCATCATACCGTTTCTGACGTTGCTTTGGTTGGAGGTGGATCTATCCCGATGCCCGGAGAGATATCCATGGCACATAACGGAGTGTTATTTCTGGACGAACTGCCTGAATTCAAGCGGTCGGCCCTGGAGGTGATGAGGCAGCCGCTGGAAGACGGCTTTGTGTCTATCTCACGGGCAAGAATGAGTGTAACCTATCCCAGCCGGGTGATGCTGGTAGCGTCTATGAATCCGTCTCCTTCGGGAGACTGGTATGATCCGGGAGATATGAACGGGGGAAACGACATTCAGATGAAAAGATATCTTTCAAAGATCAGCGGACCGTTACTGGACCGGATCGACCTGCACATCGAAGTAAACAAGGTGAGTTATGATGAACTTTCGGGAAAGGCCAAAGGGGAATCTTCAACTGAGATCCGCAAACGGGTGATCGAAGCGCGTAACATCCAGACCAAACGATTTTTAGGAATCAAAGGAGTGTACAGTAATGCACAGATGAGTACCCGGATGGTTCGAAAGCTCTGCCCGCTGGAAGAAAGCGGATCTCAGATCCTCAAAAAAGCCATCACCAGCCTCGGGCTTTCCGCGCGTGCCTACGACCGCATTCTCAAGGTTTCGCGCACCATTGCTGACCTCGACCGCTCCGAAAGTATTCGGTCACATCACATCGCAGAAGCCATCCAGTATCGTAGCCTCGACAGAGAAGGGTGGCTTGGGTAAGAAATCCAGCGAAGATTGCAGATATCAGATTAACGATTGGAGATTGGAGATATAAATATCAAAAAATGGATGCCTTAGAACTGGAAGAACGATTTATAGAATTTGCCGTCATGATCACTTCATTGGCTGAAAATCTTAATCGGTCATTTGCCAATGATCACTTGAGCAAACAGATCATCAGAAGTGGCACATCACCCGCTTTGTTGTATGGCGAAGCACGCTCTGCTGAGAGCAAAAAAGACTTTATTCACAAGATGAGTATTGCATTAAAGGAATTACGAGAGACCTATATAAATCTAAGGATCCTGAAAAAAAGAGGAGTAGAAACCCAGTCACTTTCGATAGCCCTGAGTGAGTGTAATGAGCTTATATCGATCATGGTTGCCAGCTTAAATACGAGCAAACGTTATAAAAACTAAAAAAATCTGATATCCCGCCTAAGGCGGACAAGTCCATTCATTACTCGTTATTCTGCATTCATAAGATTTTCCTAACCAAGATTACCGTCATTTAATTAGAGATCTCTCTCCGCTTTGTTATTCTTCTTGTGAAACGTGCATGTTTATGCGATAGGATAGCATGAAAGCATTATGAATAATATCCCTAGGCATCATTCTTATCTGAGTCTGATGCTTTAAACCAAAAAAGTGGAGGCCGATATGAATAAGAGAGAAGCATATTACCAGGGCGGACTTATCTTCACACTTCCCATTCTCCTGATACTCATCTGGGTATTTATCATTTTATGATTTCTTGGCCGCGGCTTTTAAATTCCCGTCACTGAATTTGAAAACCAAACCGAATCAATTTGCCCGCTTTTGCAGATGTAGCTCTTCCTTCAGCAGTCCGAAGAGAATTTACCTATGCGTTACCCGATACTTTCAGGGAAAAGGTGCGTGAGGGACAGCGGGTTTGGGTTCCTTTCAGAAATTATTTTGCAATCGGGATCATCACCCGTATTCACGATGAAGAACCTGACTTTGAAACCAAAGATATCCGGCGCCTGCTGGATCAAGAGCCGGTCCTTGATCAGGAACTGATGAAACTTACCAATTGGGTATCCCGGTTCTATTTCAGCAGCTGGGGAGAAACTATTCAGGCTGCATTGCCTGCAGGAATGAATTTTGTATCCAGACGTTATTTGCGTCTCCGGGAAGGCCTTGATGCGGAACGGTTGCAGGAAAATGAACAGGAACTGATTGCCGAGATCCGTGAATCGGATATGACTCAGCAGGAAGCGGAAAACCGCTGGCAAGGAACGGCCTATAATAAAGTCCTCAAGAGGCTACTTCGTGCAGGTGATATTGAGATCTGGGAAGAACCAGACCTTAAAGTAGAAGTCAAAACAGAAAAAGAATATTACCTGAGTAAAACGGATGAAGAACTGAGCTCTTTTCTTGAGGAAAATAATGATTCTTATAAATGGGTGAAGGCGCTGCAAGATATAGTCGGATTATTACCAGTCCGGGAAAGTGCTTTGAAAGAAGATCAGCCGGAATCCATCACTTCCTACACTTTGAAGAAATTGCAGGATGAGGCCTGGATCTCCTATAAAGAAGTGGAAGTGACGATACAGCCTGTTGGACTCGTTCATGACCCTGCATCTATCAAAGAACTCAATGAGGATCAGTCGGCTGCCTTCAGAAAAATCAGTGATTCTCTTTCAGATCAGGCCTTTGCCAATTTTTTGCTGTTCGGGGTGACCGGAAGCGGAAAGACCGAAGTATATATACATGCCCTTAAGCAGGTCAGAGAAGCGGGTAAAGGCGGAATTGTGCTGGTGCCGGAGATCGCTCTGACTCCCCAGACCGTTGCACGTTTTTACCGGATCTTTGGTGATGAGATCGCTGTACTGCATAGCCGGATGAGTCAGAAAGAGCGGCTTAAGGAATGGCAGGACCTGAGGTCCGGAAAGAAATCCATAGCGATCGGTCCGCGTTCAGCGGTATTTGCACCGGTTCAGGACCTGGGACTTATTATCATGGATGAGGAGCATGATTCATCCTATAAGCAGATCGACCCGGCACCCAGATATCATGCGCGTGAAACAGCTATCATGCGTGCAACCCTTTCAAATGCTGTGATGATTATGGGTTCAGCCACACCGAGTATGCAGGCACTGCATATGGCAGCCCGAGATAAATGTGAGCTGCTGGAACTTCATGAAAGACATGCAGAGGCTTCCATGCCGGAAGTAGAAATACTGGATCTGCGTCAATACCGGTCGGCAATGAGAGGAGATATGGCAGTTCCGCTCTTTCTTGCTATTCAGGATGCATTGAAAAAGGGGGAACAGATCATTCTGCTTTATAATCGCCGGGGTTATGGAAACTATATGCAATGTGAGACCTGCGGACATATCCCTCAGAGTCCCGAATGCTCCGTAAGTCTTACTTATCACAAACGAAGGAATATCCTGATGTGCCATTATTCGGGATATTCCAGAAGAGCAGATACCCAATGCGTGGAATGCGGCTCACCGGATCTGAAAGTGAAAGGTACTGGAACCCAGCAGATCGAGGAGCAGCTGAAAGAGTATTTTCCTGATGCCGGTATTTTACGGTTTGACCGGGACTCCACTACTAAAAAAGGAGCACATGCATCCATACTGGATGCATTCGGAGACCGAGAAGCTGATATTCTGATTGGCACTCAACTGGTGGCCAAAGGGCTGGACTTTCCCAATGTAACGGTAGTTGGCGTGATCGATGCCGATACCGAACAGGCTTTTCCGTCCTTTCAGTCCTCTGAACGGATGTATCAGTTATTATCACAGGTAGCAGGACGTTCGGGCAGAGGTGATAAGCCCGGAAAAGTCTTCATTCAGACCCGACAACCCGATAATCCTGCCATTCAGTATGCAAGACTGCATGATCACCGTGGATTTGCCAAAGAGGAAATGAAATTCCGTAAGCCTCTGAGTTATCCGCCTTTTTCCCGGCTGATCAAATTCATAGCAAAAGATACGGATGAGGCAAAAAGCAGCGCTGCAACAGAATTTTTGAAGAAAGTGACGGAGAAGGTGATCCCGGAGATAGACTTACTGGGTCCTTCACCGGCTGCGATCGCATGGGTAAACCGGAAATATATCTGGGAACTTACACTGAAAGTCGATCCGGACAAGGGGGCTAAATATATTGAAGCTTTGGTAGCTAAGATCCTTGAGGTATATGAGAATTATGCCCCTAAAAACATCAAAAATGTCCGCATTAATGTGAATGTAGATTGTATCAACTAAGACTTGAATAATGATTCAGAAAGTAGGTATTTAAAGAAAGCAGTAAATTCTCTCCAAATTTTGTCTAAATGGGTGAAGAAAGAGTCAAATTAGCAGAATCAAACGAAGAGATTCAGTCATTTATGAAAAATGTGCTGCGGGATCTCCGGGCACTGAAAGTAATGTTGGATGATGGCTGGTTTGAGACGGATACCATCCGCATTGGTGCTGAACAGGAGATCTGTCTGGTTGATGATAACATGAAACCCTTCCCGCGATCAATGGAGATCCTGGAAAAGCTTGGAAAAGGGAATTATACCACTGAGCTTGCTTTATTCAACCTGGAGATCAATCTGGATCCGCTTGAATTCAAGGACAGCTGCCTCTCCGATATGGAGAATAATCTGCAGAATGAAGTGGAATATGTTCGTAAAACGGTTCAGAAAATGGGCGGTGATATTCTTCTTTCCGGGATCATGCCCACTATCCGTAAAATGGATGTGGAACTGTCTAATCTGACACCGCTGCCAAGGTACAAAGCATTATGCGAGGCGATCAATAATATGCGGGGGTCAGAATATGAGCTCCGGATACAAGGGATGGATGAACTCCTGATGAAGTTTGATACTCCACTTCTTGAGGCCTGTAATACCGGTTTTCAGGTTCATTTGCAGGTGACCCCGGATGAGTTTGTTTCAAAATATAATATTGCTCAGGCGGTTACGGCTCCGGTTCTGGCATGTGCGGTGAACTCACCCATCCTGTTTGGGAAAAGACTATGGTCTGAGACACGGGTGGCATTATTTCATCAGTCGGTAGATACCCGCCTGGTAGGAGATCACCTGAGAGATTCCAGTCCCAGGGTTACTTTTGGGAATGAATGGCTTAAGAATTCGATCCTTGATATCTACCAGGAAGATATTTCCCGGTACCGGGTTATGCTGAGTGCCAATATTCAAGAAGAAGTTGAAGAGAAGATCAAGAACGGGATCGTTCCGGATCTGATGGCATTAAAGGTGCATAATTCATCAGTGTATAGATGGAACCGTCCCTGCTATGGAATTTCAAATGGAAAACCACACCTCAGGATCGAAAACCGGGTATTCCCATCCGGGCCAACGGTGGTGGATGAAGTAGCTAATGCCGCATTCTGGCTGGGACTTCTGAATGGATTTGATGAAGCGTACGACGACATTACAAAGAAGCTGGATTTTGATGATGCCCGGCTTAACTTCTTTGCGGCCTCAAAAATGGGGCTGGACACCAAGTTCATATGGGCAAATGACCAGAAAGTAACAGCCCGTGATCTGATATCGGAGGAACTGCTTCCGATCGCAAGAAAAGGCCTGGAAAAGGCAAATATCAATAACGCTGATATTGATACCTATCTTGGAGTGATAGGTGACAGAGTAGAGTCTGCTCAAACAGGATCATACTGGATGGTGAAGTCCTACGGAAAAATGATCAAGGATAATAATAAGGAACAAACGCTGTCTGCGGTGACCAGAGCCATGGCAAAAAATCAGGAAAAAGGAGAACCGGTTCATAAATGGGGACTGGCTAAGATCGAAGACCTTGAACACTGGAAGCCTTCAACCTTACTGGTGGAAGAGTTTATGACCACGGACCTTTTCACAGTCCGAAAGGATGATATACTGGAATTTGTGGCAAACCTGATTGACTGGAGGCGTATTCGCTATGTTCCGGTTGAAGACGATCAGAAGCATCTGATCGGATTGGTGACGATGAGAAATTTGTTCCGGGAATACTCAAAGGCGGTTAACGATGATCAGATCTCAGCTCATCATACCGTTGAAGAGATCATGTTGAGAAATCCTATCACTGTACATCCGGAAGCTTCGATCATGGAAGCAATGGCAATGATGAAAGAACAACAAATTGGTTGCCTGCCGGTCGTTAAGAACAGCCGGCTCGTTGGCATCATCACAGAAGGTAATTTCATGAATATCACGACCAGACTGCTCAAGACTTTAGCTAAAAAGAATGACTGATGAGATCGTCTAATAAAAGGAGTACATGCAGCCGATAACATCTGCCAAAGAAAGCGAAATTATTAACGACCGAATCATATGGAAAAGGCAGGCTGACACAGGGCCTGTCTTAGTTATTTTTGCCGGAATTCATGGTAATGAACTTGCCGGTGTACTTGCATGTGACCATGTTATTCCGAAACTGGAAAGTGGAGAATATCCATTTGAAGGATCGGTCTATATGCTTACCGGAAATAAAAAAGCGATAGAGAACGGGGCCAGATTTCTGGACCGGGATCTGAACCGTATATGGAATGAGTTTGATGATCTTGGTGAACTCAAAAAGAAAGAGGGAGCTGAATTTGATGAGGCGGAGGAACTGCTTGAGACTATTCGCAGTATCATTCGGGCAGAAGAAGCGGATGGCCGACAGATCTTTTTTGTAGATCTGCATACTACGTCTGCACAAAGCTGTGCATTCATTCCATTCAATGACACATTAGCTAACCGAAAGATCGCTCATAAATTTCCGGTTCCTCAGATCCTGGGAATTGAGGAGTTCATTCAGGGTACTCTTTTGAGTTACATTAACGACCTGGGTTATCCATGTATTGGGTTCGAAGCCGGCGCACATACCGACCCGGTATCTGTTGAGAGAGCAGAGAGTTTTTTGTGGTTATGCCTGCATGAATTGAGCATTGTTGAACTGGAGCAGGAAGAGGTTAAAGCACATCAGGAAGTGTTGACCACTGTCCCTGATATTCCCGACACCTATTATGAGATCACCTACCACCATTACGTAGAAGACGCTTCCCGGTTTTATATGAAAAGGGGATATACCAATTTTGACCGAATCGATAAAGAAGAACTGCTGGCTTATGAAGACGGGGAAAGGATCCATGCTCCTTTCAGCGGGCTTATTTTTATGCCTCTTTATCAGGCTAAAGGCAATGACGGTTTTTTCATAATTAAGCCGAGGTCCCCCTTTTGGTTACAGCTATCGGAAGTGTTGAGGGACTCTTTTCTTAACAATATTCTGGCTTATCTTCCCGGAGTTCGAATGAATGAGGAAGGTAATTTTGAGGTAAACCTTAAAATAGCCCGGTTTTTAGTAAAAGAGATCTTTCATCTGCTGGGTTATCGGGTCATCCGAAAGCAACCTTATCTCATCGAAGCTTATAAAAGAGATCGCTGACACAGATTTACCGGCCTCAGAATTATATAAGCCCTTATCTTTTTCGTATCATTGGGACTGTTAAATACCAAGAATTTTATAACTGATTTCCATGAATGACTATCAATTTGTAGACGGCACCTTGTTGTCGACAGTGATCGAGGCTCTGATCTTTGCCAGTGATGAACCTATGTCTGCGAAAAAAGTTCGTGATATCATCGTTGAGAATGAAGAACAAATTGAGATCAGTGAAGAAACCGTGGACGCATTTGTTGAAAAACTAAATCAGCGTTATGAAGAGAATGGACTCAGCTTTCGTATCGAGCGTTTAGGTGGTGGTTACACCTTTGTGACTCAGAAAAAGTACCATTACTGGCTTAGTGTATTTCAGCATGAGAATGCCTACAGAAAGCTTTCTCAGTCTGCGATCGAAAGTCTGGCAATTGTTGCTTACAGGCAGCCCATCACCAAACCTGAGGTCGATCAGATCCGTGGTGTGGATTCAGGTTATATTCTGAGACAACTCATGGAGAAAGCCCTGATCGAAGTAGCCGGGAGGGCGGATAGTCCTGGTAAACCACTGCTGTACCGAACCACCAAGCACTTTCTGAGACACTTTGGTATTAATTCAGTGGATGAACTACCGAAACCGAGAGAGATCGATGAGATCCTCAAGGATGATGATATGGCCGAGCACAGGAGATTACTGATGGAGCGGCAGCTGAGGATGGACGGGCTCGAGGATATTGATCAGGAAGAAAAAAGCATCGATGATATTCTAGAGGAAGTGAAAGAAGAAGTGATCGGTGACGAGGCTTTTGAATCAGAAGGATCAGACGCTGTTGATAATGAGACGCCATCCGAAGATGAAAATGCCGGTACAACTGAACATCAGGATGCTGCAACAGATGCTGAAGATGCTGAGATAGAAGATGAATCAGACGAATCATACCGAAAAGAAGAGAATTAATGAGCAAAAGAAAGCCAAAGAATCCCAGTTCTGTTGATCAGGATTATGGTAAAGAAGAAGAGATACGGATCAATAAATTCATTGCCCATTCCGGGCTTTGTTCAAGGCGGGATGCCGATAAACTGGTGGAAGAAGGCAAAGTAATTGTTAACGGTGAAGTGGTCACAGAACTCGGTACCAAGGTGAAGAGGTCGGATACGATCATAGCGGACGGTCAGAATCTATCCCTGGAACCCTTTACTTACTTACTGCTTAATAAATCAAAAGATGTGATCACCACTACGGATGATGAAAAAGACCGTACTACGGTTATGGATCAGATCGAACATGCCACCGGTAACCGGGTTTACCCGGTCGGACGACTGGACAGAAATACCACCGGACTTCTGATCCTGACAAATGACGGTGATCTGGCACACCGCCTGATGCATCCAAGCTATAAGATCAGAAAGACCTACGAGGTAGAAACCGATAAGCCTCTTAATAATGAGGAACTCTATTCTTATGCTAAAGGTATTACATTAGAAGACGGACCGGTAAAGGCATTCAATGTTGAAAGAAGTTTTGGAGACCCCCGGGTTTTCATGCTGTCGGTATATGAGGGTCGGAACCGACTGATCCGCAGAATGGTCGAGCACTACGGTAAAGAAGTGACCAAGCTGAAGCGGATCGAATATGCAGGATTAAATCTGAAGAATGTTGCACCCGGCCGATGGAGATATCTTCGCCAGAATGAGGTGAATGGTCTGCGAAAATTAGTGAAATTAGAGACCCTCGACTTTAATAAAGACTGAAAGAAATATGGAAGTAAGCAGCGTATCAATATCATCCGGAAATATTGAATCAACGGAAGGACTACCGATTCAATATGATCTCTATTCACCTATTTCCCGAAATTCGATCTCATTTCCGGTAATCATTTTCCTGCATGGTTTCAAAGGCTTCAAAGACTGGGGAGCCTGGTCTGATATGTGTGAGGAAATGGCCCTGGCCGGATTTGGGGTTGTTGCCATGAACTTTTCCCTGAACGGTATGGAGCAGAGTAAGACCGAATTCGATCGTCTGGATCTGTTTGAAAGGGGGACCTTAACGCAGGACCTGGAAGATGTAGGTACGATGATCAAAGCATTACAAAGGGGAGAAGTACAGGATGCCCATTCAAACCTGAATACCGATCTGATCGGGCTTATCGGACACTCCCGCGGAGGGCATACAGCAGTTGCAGCTGCCGCTGAATATAATGCAATACAAGCACTTGTAACCTGGTCGGCCGTTGCAAACTATAATGAACGCTGGACGGATGAGATGATCAAAGACTGGGAAGAAAAAGGCTATACAGAGATCAAAAATTCACGTACCGGTCAGGACATGAAGCTCGGAAAGGTGGTTTATGACGATGCAAAAGAAAACCACGAGCGATTGATGGCGATCGAAAGAGTAAAAGATCTGCGCATCCCATCCTTGTTTATTCACGGCCGGGATGATGAAGCAGTGCCCTATACCGATTCCGAACAATTACATATTGCATGTGCTGCCAAAGAAAAAGAGTTAAGACTCGTATCCAATGCTTCTCATACCTATGGTGTCAGTCACCCCTTTGAATCACAGGAATACCCAAAACCTTTCGCCGAAGTGATAGAGTGGACGGAAGGGTGGTTCATTGAGTATCTGCGGTGAAAGGTCTCTGAGCATAGTTTTCGACTGATGCAGCAAGCAATGAAGATTAAAGATTAACAATTTAGAATGGTAGAACCGCTTCGCGGGCTATCTTATTTGTTTCAGCAGTATAATTTGTATTGTTTACAATAAAATTGAGTGCTCTTCGGCTGCAACTGGCAGTAGAAGTAGCACGTTCATTTCTAATTCTTAATTTTTAATTACTCCATCTGGTAGCCCCAAGCCAGATTAAAAGCCGCCTACTGCTTAATCTCTTTTTACACTCCGGAAGATTTATTTCTTGATATGCTCCCTGTGATATCTCACTTTACCCCATTCTAACTTTACAACTAAATTAGCTCAAAATATGAACTACGGTAAACTATCCATGGGAAAAGCCCTGACTATTTTATTAGGGGGGTTCCTGATCATTTCCGGATGTAAGTCTTCACAGTCTGCATCTCAGAGTGGTCAGAACGGCCGGCCATCAATGGAAAGACCATCCAGAGGCGGTGGCAATGATGGCGGAATTAAAAAATTCAGTGAGGTCATTACAAAAGATGCTGAGTCTGACGAAGGCCTCTTTACTATTCATAAATTAGACGATAAGTATTTCTTCGAGATTCCTGACAGTCTGCTCGACAGAGATATGCTGATCGTAACCAGAATTGCCAAAACCGCATCCGGTATTGGATTTGGTGGTGGTAAAACAGATGAAACTGTTGTGAACTGGGAGAGAAACGGTGATAAGATCCTGTTACGTCTTGTTTCCTTTGATGTAACTGCAGATACGAGCCTTCCTGTACATACAGCCGTAGTTAATTCAAATTTTGAGCCGATCATCAAATCATTTGATATCGAAGCGTTGAATGAGGATTCAACCGGAACCGTTATCGATGCAACCGATCTCTGGACCGACGATATTGAGCTGCTGGGTCTTCCGGGCCGCAGAAGAACACAGTATCGTGTGACCCGAATTGATAACGATCGTTCTTACATCGATCGTCTGAGCAGTTATCCTATTAACATCGAAGCTCGACATGTGAAGACCTATAATGCGAACAATCCTCCATCAAATGGGGAAGTAGGTTCCATTACCGTCGAAATGAGTAACTCAATGATCCTGCTTCCGAAAGAGCCTATGCGTCGCCGTTATGCGGATGAAAGAGTGGGATGGTTCACTTCATCCACTGTTGATTACGGTCTGGATGTACAAAAGTCAAAAGAGCTGGAGTACCTGGATCGCTGGAGACTGGAAGTCAAAGACGAAGATATTGAAAAGTTTAAGCGAGGTGAGCTCGTAGTACCGAAGAAACAGATCGTATACTATATCGATCCTGCTACTCCGGTACAGTGGAGACAGGCCATCAAAGATGGTATCGAAGACTGGCAGGTTGCTTTTGAGCGTGCCGGTTTCAAAGAGGCCATTATTGCCAAGGACCCCCCATCTAAGGAAGAAGATCCTGAGTGGAGCCCTGAAGATGCACGCTACTCGGTAGTTCGTTATCTGGCTTCTCCGATCCCGAACGCGAATGGTCCTCATGTTAGTGACCCTCGTTCCGGTGAGATCATCGAGTCTGATATCAACTGGTATCATAACGTAATGACCCTGCTTCGCAGATGGTTCTTCGTTCAGACTGCAGCCATCAATCCTGATGCACAGTCATGGCAGTTTGATGATGAAGTAATGAGCCGTTTGATCCGATTTGTTTCTGCTCATGAGGTAGGTCATACACTAGGACTTCCGCATAACTTTGCTAGTAGTGTTGCTTACCCGGTAGACTCTCTGAGATCGGCGTCTTTTACCCAGGCGAATGGTACTGCACCATCTATTATGGATTATGCACGATTTAATTACATCGCACAGCCAGAAGATGAAGGCGTATCTCTGATGCCGGATGTAGGTGAATATGATAAGTATGCGATCGGATGGGGTTATCGCCCGATCCTGGAAGCAGAGACTGCTGAAGATGAGGAACCAATTCTGGATGAATGGATCGCGTCCAAGAATGGAGACCCAATGTATCGCTATGGACGTCAGGGTAATTCCACTGATCACACTGCTCAAAGTGAGGATCTAGGTGATGATGCTATGAAAGCCAGTGCTTACGGTATTGCAAACCTGAAGCGTATTGTTCCAAACCTTCAGGAATGGACCTACGAGCCGGGCGATGACTTTACAAATCTCGAAGAGATGTATGGTGAAGTTTCAAGCCAGTTCCGTCGTTATATGGGACATGTAGCAAAGTATGTAGGTGGTGTTAAAGAAGACTACAAAAATGTAGATCAGGAAGGTCCGGTTTATACCTGGGCTCCAAAAGCCAAACAGGCAGAAGCAGTTAAGTTCCTGAATGATAACCTCTTCAATACCCCTAAATGGATCCTGGACCAGGATATCCTGAACAGACTTCAGGATTATGGTGCGGTGGAAGATATGAGGCAGCTTCAGGTTGGAACGCTCAATTCACTTCTGGAATGGAGAAGAATGGCACGCCTGATCGAGAACGAAACCATGAATGGTTCCGATAACGCATACACACTGATGCAGATGTTCGCGGATGTCAGAAACGGAGTATGGTCTGAGCTGAGAAGCGGCCGTGCGATCGACACTTACCGCAGAAACCTGCAGCGTGCGCACATTGAGCGTCTGGAAACATTGCTTACCGGCGAGCTGGATCCAGCGCCTGCCCAGTTCCGCAGATTCTTCGGACCTAATTTCGATGCCAGTCAGTCTGATATTCGTGCGATTGTACGTTCAGAACTGAAGACCCTGAGATCGAACGTAAACAGCGCGATACCACGGTCTGCAAACACGCTGACCAGAGTTCATCTTGAAGATGCTTTGGTCAGAATCGACCGTATTCTTAATCCAAATGACTAATATTTTTGGATGAATTTTCGAGGGATGGCTATAATAAGCCATCCCTTTTTTTATCTGCTAATCAAAAAATCAGGTTATGAAAAATATTCTACGATTTAATTCAATTCTGGCGATCCTTGCGCTGATCCTGCTTCAGACAGCAGGAGCTCAGCAGCTTGATATGGATCTGCTGAAAGATATGGAGCCCCGAAATATCGGTCCGGCCGGTATGAGCGGACGAATCACTGCTATTGATGTCATAGATAGCGACCCATCTGTAATGTACGCCGGCGCAGCGTCCGGTGGATTATGGAAATCAACCAGCGGAGGCATAAACTGGGAGCCGATCTTTGATACGTATGGGGCACATTCCATTGGTGCTGTAGAGATCTATCAAAAGAATCCGGACATTATCTGGGTAGGTACCGGTGAAGGTAATCCCAGGAACAGTCAGAGCAGCGGTGCCGGTATCTATAAATCAGTGGACGGCGGCAGAAGCTGGGAACTGATGGGACTGGAAGCTACCCGAAACATTCACCGGGTGATCGTCCATCCGGAAGATCCGGACGTAGTCTGGGTAGGAGCTCAGGGATCTGCCTGGGGAGATACTGAAGACCGTGGTGTTTATAAAACCACGGATGGAGGTGAGACCTGGGAGAAAGTACTGTATGTGAACAGCCGTACTGGTATCGGTGATATGGTAATGGATCCTTCTAATCCGGATAAGATCATTGCTGCTATGTGGGAATTCCGCAGATGGCCTTGGTTCTTTGAGTCAGGCGGTGAAGGATCCGGTCTTTATATGACCCTGGATGGTGGTGATACCTGGAATGAGATCACTTCAGAAGATGGTCTTCCGGAAGGAGACCTGGGTCGTATGGGGGTGGCGTTTGCTCCAAGCGAACCGGAGATCGTTTATGCTCATATTGAGTCTAAAAAGAATGCCATATACCGGTCTGAAGACGGTGGCTATACCTGGGAATTACGTCAGACGGTAGAAGAAGATGGCGAGGTTGGCAACAGGCCATTTTACTATGCTGAGATCTATGTAGATCCATTTAATGAGAACAGGGTCTTTAGTATCTATACCTATATCTCCGTAAGTGAGGATGGCGGCCGTTCTTTTGAGAGTCTGTATCCTTACTACAACTGGGTGCATCCTGATCATCACGCATTCTGGCTCAGCAAGACCCAAAAAGGTTTTATGATCGATGGTAATGATGGAGGCCTTAATATTACCTATGACGGTGGTAAGAACTGGAGGTTTGTGGATAATATCCCGGTGGGTCAGTACTATCATGTCAGTGTGGATATGAATATCCCTTATAATGTTTACGGAGGGATGCAGGATAACGGATCCTGGCAGGGCCCGGCTTATGTATGGCGCGATGGTGGTATTCGTAATGCCTACTGGGAAGAACTCTATTTCGGAGACGGTTTTGACGTTATGATGGATCCAAGTGATTCCAGGTATGCATATGCCATGTCGCAACAGGGTAATGTGGGACGAGTGGATCTTGAGACCGGTACGTCTCGTTTTGTACGTCCAACCCATCCCGACGGCGAGAATCTGCGGTTTAACTGGAACTCTGCTATTAATTTCGATCCTTTTGATGACGAGACCATCTATTTCGGGTCACAGTATGTACATAAAAGTACCGATCGTGGCGAGAGCTGGGAGATCATTTCTCCGGACCTCACCACCAACGATACCACGAAGCAGCGCCAGTCTGAAAGCGGTGGTTTAACACTGGATGCAACCGGAGCTGAAAACTTTACCACTATTCTGGCTATTGAACCCTCTCCTGTTGAACAGGGTGTGATCTGGGCTGGAACGGATGACGGGAAGGTTCACATCACCCGGGACGGGGGAGAGAACTGGACCGACCTGACCCGTAATATCAAAGGAGTACCGGAGGGAAGTTGGGTATCTCAGGTTAAAGCCTCTGCCTTCAATCCCGGAGAAGCCTTTGCGGTGATCAATAACTACCGCAGGAATGACTGGGGAGTATACGTGTTGCATACCGATAACTACGGCCGCAGCTGGACGAATATCGCACGTGATAAAGGGCTGGAAGGCTATGCCCTGTCTTTCGTGCAGGACCCTGTATCAGAAGACCTGATGTTCATCGGAACAGAGCTCGGTCTGTATGTGAGTATTGACGGGGGAGATAGCTGGACCAAATGGACCAATGGCTATCCAACCGCCTCTACCTATGATCTGGTAATTCATCCCCGTGAACATGACCTGGTGATCGGAACCTTTGGGCGCTCTTTCTGGGTGCTGGATGACATCAGACCTTTGAGAGATCTTGCGATGAACGGAGCCGATGAGCTGGAGAAGACAGTAAGAGTATACGAACCTCCTACAGCTTATCTCGCAGATTGGAGACAGGCAGCAGGAAGCCGTTTTTCTGCCGATGGTATGTACAGCGGTGAAAACCGACCGAACGGTGCCAGGATCACGTATTCTGTGAATACTGAGATGATCGAAGTAGAAGAAGGTGACGACGAGCCGGAGGTGAAGGTTGAGATCTTTGACCGATCCGGTGAGCAGATCCGCAGCTTCGAAGTAAGTCCCGAAAATAACGGTATTAACCGAATGACCTGGGGACTTGAGATGAAAGGAAAGCGCGGACCAAGTCGGCGTCTGACCCGGGAAAATGCAGGAGAACCCGGAGGACCGGATGTACTGCCTGGTGAGTATATGGTGAAACTAACCTATGGGGAAGTTTCTGATTCAACCTACATTACCGTGGAAAGTGACCCGAGAATTGAGGTCAGCATGCAGGCATTGCGTGAAACCCAGGAACTTGAACACTCTATAGAAGATCTTGGTGAAAGTCTGAAAGAGCAGACCGATCGTTTGCTGAAAGCAATGGATATCATTCAGATGAATGAAAGTCTTGCTGCCGCAGATGAAAGAGATAAAGAGGCTCTTACAGAAGTAACTGCAGCTAATAAAGAGACCAAAGAGAAGATCGAAATGATCATGAACCGAATCTTTGGAACTCCGGATGACCGTCAGGGCATTGTTCGTAACCCTGAAGTGACGGTGATGAATCGTCTTTATGCGGTGAATCGTTATCTCGGAAATGATTTCGACGGTCCCGGCAGCCGGGAAGCCAATCTGCTTGAAATGGCGGAAGAATCGGTTAACCAGGCAATCCTGGATATACAGACCTTCTTCAGAACAGAATGGCCGGGCTATCAGTCCACTATCGAGGCAGCCGAGCTGAGTCCTTTTAAAGATCTTTGATTTTTTTCAGATTTAATTTAAAGCCCCGGACCATCATTGGTTTCGGGGCTTTTTCTTTGGGAATTAGAAATTAAATATTAATAGTTAAGAAAGATGGTTCCGTTGCGCGGGCTGCTATTTTTAATTTTTAATCTTTAATTTATAGTTTCTGTGCAAAAAGTAAGACCAGGGTATTATGGAACAGATTATCGCATTTTTTGAGGATATCCCCACGACGTTCAGAGCATCTATTCTGATCGGGGGCATCTTCCTGTTCTGGATCATGGAAGGAGTGATCCCTTTGTTTGAGTTTCAGTACAAAAAGGTCCGCCATGCCGCGCTTAATCTCTTTTTCACCCTCTGTACGGCGATCATCGGATTCGGGCTGGCAGGAGTGCTTTATTTTGTATCCACCTGGGCATCCAAAAATGAGATCGGACTTCTTTATCTGGTGGAAATGCCGCTATGGGCACAGGTGATCCTTGGAGTGCTATTTCTTGACCTGATCGGAGCTTATTTTGCCCACTGGACCGAGCACAAAGTGAAATGGATGTGGAAGTTTCATCTGGTTCATCACAGTGATACCACCGTGGACGTAACCACCGGCCTTCGCCATCATCCCGGAGAAACGGTCATCAGAATTTCGTTCACTATTCTGGCAGTAGCACTGACGGGAGCAGGGATCGGCATTGTAATGCTTTACCAGAGTTTGTCGGTGTTGTTCGCTCATCTGACCCATGCCAATATCGAAATGCCCAAAAAGGTCGACCGGGCACTCTCCTGGATCTTCATTACGCCACTGATGCACAAAGTGCACCATCATTACACCCAGCCGCTTACCGATACCAACTACGGAAATATCTTTGCCATCTGGGACCGCGTATTCGGCACCTTTGCCGAAGTAGAGGACACCCGTTCGCTCAGATATGGTATCGATACCCATATGGAATCTGAAGAAAACGATCGATTGAGTAATCTGCTGAAGATCCCTTTTCAGGCCTACCGCCCACCGGTTGGATCAAAGTTCGGAGAGGACGAGGATATTAATCATGAGTCCTGAGTTATGAGTCTTGATACCGGAATACGGAGCCTGTAAGTATTCAGTTATAAAGAGTCAATGTGACAGATTTACAAAGTACTAAGTTGTCTTTGCAGCCATATGGGTCGGTAAGATTTAGTCATCTTCCCGGCATGCCGGGAATGCTCAGTCTGCGTCGGCCTGCCCGTCTGCTGGTGGGTCATCGGTCTTCGGGCGCAGCTAGAAATATGTCACGTGGATGACGCTGATGCGGCGGATTTCGGGTATGGACTTATATGCTCAAAGCACTAAGTACTTAGTACCCAGTACATAGTACTCTACGATCACTGATCTTTAGGAATGGCAATACTCACTAAGTACCCAACCAGAACCACCGTGACCGCCCCTACGGGATTCAGCCATAGGAATTCAATAGCCTTGTCGTACCCGGCTGAGACTCCCTGCCAGGGAAGGATAAAAGTATAGTCCATCAGAGCTTCGTTGTAAAAGATCCGGTCGAAGGTAAAGACGGCCAGCATTCCGGATAATAGCCCAGCCAGTGCTCCGGTACCATTCGCTTTTTTGACCCAGAGCATCAGCACAAATACTCCCAGAATGGATCCATAGAAATAAGATCCGATCTGATTGATAAGCTCAATGATAGACCGGGTCTCACCCAGTACCAGGGCAGAAAAGGTTGCGATCATCCCCCACATGAAAGTCACCGTGCGGGAGGACTTCAGATAGTGTTCTTCACTTTTCCCATCCCCTTTCAGGCGTTTATACCAGTCTATGATGGATACAGTAGTGAGGGCATTTAGCTCGGAGTCTATACTGCTCATAGCAGCGGCAAAAATACCGGCTACAATGAGTCCCACCAGTCCGATAGGTACATACTGAAGGATAAAGTAGGGGAAGATGTAATTCGTGTCGTTTACGTCGGCTTGACGGATCTCGGCCTGCAAAGCAAGGTCCCGGTTTCTGGCGTCATTCATGACCTGGTCAGCTTCTACAAATTTTTGCTGAGCTGCAGGGCTGCGGTCAGAAGAAAGAGCCAGTGCTGCTTCCTGCCGGAGATCATAAGCCTGCTGATATTCTGCTGCGATCTGTTGTTCCTGCAGGATCTGTTGTTCTGTCTCCGCTATCGGTTCGGTTGCACGGAAAGAGATCGGGGCAGGCTGGAAAATAAAAAATACATAGAGCATCACACCCAGCAGGAGGATAAAGAACTGCATAGGAACCTTAGCATAGGCTGACATCAGCAGGGATTTCCGGGCCTGTTTAACATCGGGAGTGGTCAGGTAGCGCTGTACCTGTGTCTGGTCCGTTCCGAAATAGGACAGCATAAGGAACAGAGCTGCAAAAACGCCGCTCCAGACATTATACTTTTCCGAGAGATCGAAATTGAGGTCAAGAGCGGTGAGTTTATCCAGACTTCCGGCCAGATAGACGGCATCGCCAAAGCTTACCTCTTCAGGGAGATTGAAAATGATGAGCCCAAAGCAGAAGATCAGTCCGAACATCATCACAGCCATTTGTTTAACGTCAGTCTGAATAACAGCGGCTACACCACCAAACATGGTATAAATGGTGGCGATCAGTCCAATGATCAGTATAGTTCCTGCGAGAGGTAATCCTAGCAGCAGTGAAAGTACATAAGATGGTGCTGCGATCACAGCTCCGAGGGCCAGTCCGCGTGAGATCAGAAATAAACCGGAAGTGGTCAGCCGGGTTTTGAGCCCGAATCGTTCTTCCAGGGTTTCGTAGGCAGTGAAAGCTTTTACTTTATGGAAGTAGGGGACCAGGAACATACAGATCAGGACCATGGCAAACGGGACGGCAAGATATACCTGTACAAAACGCATGTCTTCTACATAAGCCAGTCCGGTGGTGCCGATAAAAGTGATCGCAGAAGCCTGAGTGGCCATTACGGAAAGTCCGGCCGCCCACCAGGGCATTCCTCTCCCTGCGAGCAGATAGCCTTCGATATTGTGTGCTTCCCGCCCTTGCCGAGTTCCGTCCCAGATGGTGTATGCCAGAAAAAGTAAGAGAACGGTCCAGTCTATCCAGTGCATTTTCAGGGGAGATTGAACGATTCAGTGAACCAGAGGAACATAATGATATAGAACAGACCTGTTAATACAACAGCTGTATAGACTTTTTTCCAGTTCGTAGGTTTTGATTCTTTTTCTTTCATCGTCGGATGATAGGGATTGATCATCAGATAGAAAAGGATTTAAGTAACTGCAACATTCATTTACAGTTGATCCAGTACCCGGAAGCTTTCCGGTCCGTACTGAAAGATCAGATCCAGAACACAGCATTCGGATTCAAATCCTTCAAAGTGCTGTTTGTATACGGGATGCTCATCCAGCGCTGTTTTAAGAATATTACCGTTCGCCTGGCGCTGATAGTTTCTTGCTTCATACTCCTGGAAGAGAATATCTGCACCTGCTGCTGCAGCAAATTTGTCAGGATCCTCATTGTAGTTGTCAAGCTGACTGCTTAGTTCACAACTGATGCCCAGTTCCAGGTAGCGGAACATCCTGCTCAGAAAATAAAGGTTAAATTCGAGCAGGGTATCGAACTCAAAAGCCATATTGAGGTCATTACGGATCTCTGCTTCATAAAAGTCGAAGTAAATACTGTTCCGGTAATTGTATTCGAGCGCATTCCAGAAGGGCTCCAGCCAGGCTTCACTATGATCTATGCGTACTTCAGCATTGGATTTCTTTTTGTCTTCTGTCCGTACCGGCAGATTGACCCACTGCGTACCCTCAACGATCCGGATCTGAGCACGATGAGTACGGCTTTTCCGGGACCACCGCTCCGTGTCCTGCAGCACCACTCGATCTGCCTTCATCATAGATGCCAGATCATAGAGGTTAGGTGCAAACTGTGGAAATAAAAGAGCTAGCTTCAACGATCGGAATAATTAATTTTGAAAATGGGTTAAATCCGGTGAACAGCCCAAAACCAAGCTGCAGAATTCTTATATTTGAGCAGAAATTAACGATTTAAAAACATAATCCTGAAAAGTATATGAGCGTACGTGTACGTTTTGCTCCGTCTCCAACCGGTTTTCTCCATATCGGAGGGCTCCGGACCGCACTTTATAACTACCTTTTTGCCCGTCATCATGGGGGGAAATTTATTTTGAGGATCGAAGATACCGATCAGGCACGCTATGTCGAGGGTGCTGAGGACGATATCATCGACTCCTTATTATGGGCAGGTATCGACTATGATGAAGGCCCCAAAAGAGAAGGCGATTACGGACCTTATCGTCAGAGTGAGCGAAAGTATATGTATCACGAATATGCTGAAAAGCTGATCGAAGAAGGTCATGCTTATTATGCTTTTGACACTACTGAAGAGATCGATGAGATGAGAGAAAGACTGAAGAAGTCCGGTAACCCATCTCCCAAGTATGATTCCATCACCCGACAGTCCATGAAAAACAGTCTGACTCTTCCTCAGGATGAAGTTCAGAAAAAGCTGGAAGACGGTGACGAGTATGTGGTCCGCTTGAAAGTGCCTCGTAAAGAAGAAGTGCGTTTTGAAGATGAGATCCGCGGGGTGGTATCTTTTGATACTTCCGGACTGGATGACCAGGTACTGCTGAAGTCAGACGGAATGCCAACCTACCACCTGGCTAATGTAGTGGATGACCATACCATGGGTATTACGCACGTGATCCGTGGTGAAGAATGGCTGAGCAGTACACCTAAGCATATATTACTCTATAATGCATTCGGATGGGAGCCACCGAAAATGGCTCACCTTCCGCTGATCATGTCGCCGAGCGGAGGAAAGTTATCAAAGCGTAAAGCAGAGAGCGAAGGTATTCCGGTAAATACTAAGGATTATATAGCCGGTCATTATATCCCGGAAGCACTGGTAAACTTCCTGGCTTACCTGGGTTGGAGCCCGGGTGACGACTCGGAGATACACAGTATGGAAGAACTCTGTGAGCTGTTTACCCTGGACCGGGTGAGTAAAGGCGGAGCAGTGTTCAACTTCAAGAAATTGATGTGGTACAATGAGAATTACATCCGTGAGCACTCAGTGGAAGAACTGATGACGGATGTTAAAGAGCTGGCTGCTGAAGCCGGCTGGGATATCTCCGATGAAGAATATCTGAAGCAGGTGATCGAACTGCTGCATGAAAGAGTATCCAAGATTGATGAATTCATTTCTATGGGAGATTTCTTCTACAATGCTCCTTCAGAATATGATGAGAAGGCTGCCAAGAAATGGAAAGACGACAGTGTTACCCTGATCAGCGATTATAAAGAGAGTATATCGGCTTTAGCAGAGGGCGAATTTGACGCAGCTACACTGAAGTCAAAACTGGAAGAAGTGATCGAGGCTCATGAAGTCGGTTTCGGGAAACTGGCGATGCCATTGCGTCTCGCTGTCACCGGACAGGGATTCGGCCCGGACCTGTTTCCTTCTATCGAGATGCTGGGTAAGGAAGAGACTGTTTCAAGGATCGATGCTGCGGTTCAGCGCCTGAGCTGAACCGGACCGAAGACGGAAGACCAAGGTGGCTCTTACTTTTCCCGGCAGGCCGGGAAAGATGACTGGCAGTCTTGCGAACAGTTGCGTCTGCTTCGGTATTCGGTCTCCGGTCCCCTCAATCCTCATCAACATCCATCCGTGCATCCAGAACCACTTCATCACCGCCGGCCTCGGCCAGGCTGCGGATCTTGATCCCTGCATAAGCGAAGAAGATCGTCATAAAGGGACTGATCAGGTTGAAGAATGCAAAGGGCAGATAGGCAAAAGTACTGACTCCCAGTACATTCGAGTGATAGGCGCCACAGGTATTCCACGGAACCAGTACCGAGGTTACCGTACCGGAATCTTCCAGGGTCCGGCTCAGGTTTTCAGGAGCCAGGTCTCTGTCTTTATAGATAGAAGCATACATTCTGCCTGGTACCACAATAGCCAGGTACTGGTCGGAAGCGGTAATATTAAAAAAGATGCAGGTTCCAACGGTTGATGCGATCATGGATCCGGTAGAGTTTACCAGTGTGATCACGCCTTCGGCAATTCTCTTAAGCATACCGCTGGATTCCATTACCCCACCGAAGATCATGGCCGATAAGATCAGCCATACGGTTCCCAGCATGCCAGCCATGCCGCCGGAGGAGAGTAGTTCATCAACCAGCTCATTTCCGGTCACGATCTGTACTTCACCATACATGGATTTCATTACCCCTATATAAGAAGATTCCCATGCGGGTCCCTCAAAACCGGAGATCTGGCGAACCAGATCAGGCTGAAAGATCAGGGCAAAGGCACCTCCAAGAAGGGCTCCGGCAGTGATCGCGGGTATTGCGGGAATCTTTCTGACGATCATGAAGATCACAATAGCAGGCACAATGAATAGCCATCCGTTAATATTGAACTGGGCGTCGATTGCGTCAAGAATGGGCTGAGTATTAACGGCTTCGCCACTGCTTCCGGTAGTAAATCCTAGAATTAGAAAGATGATCAGGGAGATTGAAATGGATGGCACGGTGGTAAAAGCCATGTATCTGATATGAGTAAACAGATCAGTTCCTGCCATGGCAGGAGCCAGGTTTGTAGTATCCGAAAGAGGTGACATCTTATCACCAAAATATGCACCGGATATGATTGCTCCTGCGGTCATTCCTGCGGGAAGTCCGAGTGCAGTACCAATGCCTACCAGGGCGATACCTACCGTGGCGGCCGTGGTCCATGAGGAGCCGGTGGCAATGGAAACAATGGAGCAGACTATACATGCCGCAAAAAGAAAAATAGTCGGGTTCAGGATCTGAAGGCCATAATAGATCATAGCCGGTACGATTCCACTTAGAAGCCAGGTTCCGGCAAGAGAACCGATCAGCAGTAAAATTATAATGGAAGACATTGCAGAGCTGATGGTCTCCACGATCCCTTCTTTAAGCTGTTTCCATTTCATTCCAACCCTGAGGGCAACAAGGGAGGCTATTCCTGCTGAAAGCATCAGGATGATCTGGTTGGATCCGTCCAGTGACGCATCACCGAAGATCCGGACATTGATAAAAAGTGCAATGATCAGAAAAATGATCGGAATCAGTGCCTGATAAATGGTAGGCTTATTGCCGGGATAGGTCATGTTGAAATAGTTTGCTGATTTTGTCGACCCGTGATTATAATGATTTCAGGGAAGCAATGTGTAATTGTCTTAAGAAATGAAATCCGGGATGACGAAATTATTTTCATCCAGAGTTTTGCTGCTCCCGGGTTCATATCGTCTTTCGGTAAAGCTTAGAGAACCCTCACGGTCTATCAGTAGTAAAGTGGAGCAACGGGTGCCGTATCCGTCTATTGATATAAATATGGAGGAAAGTGCTTTTTCCCATTCGGGTTCCAGGCCGGTGTCGGGAAGCTGGTCTGCCGGCGCTTTATCTTCGGTCATGAGCAGGTCAAACAGATCTTCCTTGTCAAATGATCCGGAGATCAGGGAATCAAGTTTGGCTTTTGCCTGCTCTACTTTAGGCCAGGGAGTGTTTAGAAAAGCATTGCTGATGCCATGAATGCCGGGCTTGATCATTTCACGGGTCATATTCTGATTTGAGAAATAGTGGAGGTCTTTCCCGTCTCCCAGAAGCAGGTTGTAGCCATTATACTCTTCAGCAACTCCGGAATGCTGATCAAGGTATGAGCCTGCAGATCTCTTCGAGGTGAGAAATTCGGGCAAGATCTCACCACGAGAAGGGGTATTCTCTTTTATTTTTTTCATATCCCGATAGTTCGTGATCGCTCCCCATTTCCCTGTTTTTGCAACACCCATCCAGGTTCCTCCTGCTTTCAGGTCTCTTCCGGCTAGCAGTTCAGGCATACCCTCAGCCTCCCAGAACTTAGCCTCTCTCGCTGGACGCTGATAAAATTCATCACGGTTCGCTGCCAGTATCAGAAAGAAATCAGGATGATGGTCATAAGCGAAAGTGATTAAACACATTTTTTAGTTATAATTAAGGATTAGCTATTAATTATTCAGTGACCGAAACCATAATACTATTTTTCGTAAAGACTTAAATGCAATTATTCACTGACCGGCGCTACAGGGACATCCTGTTACTTATTCTGGGACTTTCAGGACTGATCTGGTTTCTCACCGACCTGGATGAACATCATCCTTTCGGGGCACTGGATATTCCCTATGATGAAGATGAAGTAGTAAGTAAGATTGACTCTGCTCTGAAGAACTGGGGCTTACTCGAACCCTATGAAGTATATCAGATTGAATTAAAGCATTATGAAAGCCTGCTTGAACAACTGTCACAAAGGCGGCCGCTGGAGTATGACCTTGAAGATCTGCCGGTTTATTACTGGGAATTGATGGAGCTTAGCCGGCTGGATGAGGAAGAGGAAACGGGTTCTGTTAGTTATAACAACATTCAGGCTGACCTCAGGGGTAATGTGATCGGCCTTTCTGTACCGGAAAGGATCTACGTTGATGAAGGTGCTTTGAATGAGGAGGCGATCCGGTATGCAATGATGGCCTTGGGTATGGAGCTCGACCGTTTTGCATCAGATACCCTGGCAACGGCCTTAGCTGAATTTCAGAATATGGAGCGTAATAATCTGGGCACTGCTGGAAAGTATTTCAGAGAGCAGGGTGAGGAATTCATACCTCGTTCCGGATATTTCACCAGCGTGGTAAGCAGACTGGCTGAAAAGTATAGTAGTTATTACCTGGAACGATCCGGTTGGAAAGATTTTGCGTTCAGGGCTGATACCGTTTTTCTGATGGAAACTACTGAGGTCAGGGTCGCTCAGGTAGAGCTGACTGCAGGTAAAGAAATTATGGGAGTCCGGCCATCTCTAACCATTGAAGTGTTGCCTGCCGGGATGATCAAAAGTATGAGTGTCAGCCTGCCTGAAGCTGCGGCGGCAGGAAATTCAGTCATGATTGATGTAAGACTACTGGCAGTCCTGATCTTTGGAGCCTGGCTAATCATTATATTTTATCTCCGGATTAAAGCCAGGGCCGTTGATACTCAGCTGGCATTCATCATAGCTGTACTGATCGGGTTTCTTCTGCCCGGAGTTGTAGCACTGGGTATACTGAATTCGATCGGAGTTATTAATGCGTTTCAGTCTGACCAGATCTTCAGGCTTATAATATTAATGGGTTTGTCGGGAGCCGGGGGATCGATCGCTTTCTTTGTTTTAACTGCAGTAAGTGACTCGGTAACAAGACAGTACTGGGCAGAGAAACTACGCACCTGGGATCTGATACGGCAAGGCTGGTTTAAGAATAAACCTACCGGCTGGGCATTGCTTGGGGCTATTGCAGTAGGAGCTATTATGGCCGGAGCGTGGCAACTGATGCTGGATCTGCTCCCAGTACAAAGTGTGGGTTTTAATGGGCGCTTATTAAATGATGATTACCTGTTCCCATCAGTGGTTGCAATTCTGACGTCTGTACTAGTTTCTCTGGCTCTAGTACTTTCTTTATTTCTTATCCTATCTAATCAGTTATTCGGATTGACAGGAAAAAAATGGGTTATTCCACTCATCGGAGCTGTAGGCTTCAGTATTTTTAATGTCAATCCCATCGAAATACAACCCCTGTCATATGAATTGCTGATCAATGGTATTCTGGGCTTCCTGTTAGGGTATTTTTATATACAGTTTGACTTCCTGTCTGTGGCCGGAGGTTACTTTATCTTTTACGGACTTATGCTGTCAGCCAGCGGTTGGCTGATCGGTAATTCCCCGGATAGCAATGTGTTTTTGATTTTTATGATCCTGTTGGTATCAATGCTGATGTCAGGCATTTTCCTGACCTATAAAGGAACTGAGCGAGAGGAACTGCCGGATTATGTACCGGACTATATAGAGGATCAGGCTAAGGAACAGCGGGTTAGGCAGGAACTTGCGATTGCACGGGTTGTTCAGGAAACCTTTCTCCCTTCAAAAGTGGAGCGCTTAAAGGGACTGGATATTGCCGGAATCTGTAAACCCGCCCAGGATACCGGTGGTGACTACTATGATCTTATTTCGCTGGGTTCTAACCGAACAGCACTGGCTATCGGAGATGTCAGTGGAAAGGGGATAAAGGCTGCATTTTATATGACCTTTACCAAAGGTGTACTCCACAGTCTGAGTGCCATCATTTTGTCGCCTCTTGAATTACTTAATCAGCTGAATCGTTTATTCAAAGAAAACGCCACCCGCGGGACGTTCATCTCCATGATCTATGGATTACTTGAAGCAGACCGAAGAGTATTTACTTTTGCAAGGGCCGGACATAACCCGATCCTGGTAGTTCATGAAGATGGTAGCAGTGAATGGCTCAATTCTAAAGGTCTGGGAATAGGGGTTGCTAGTAGTGATGATTTCATACGTCACACTGAAGAGGTAGAGTATAAGATCAAAGAGGGCGATGTGATCGTATTATATACTGATGGCGTAACCGAAATGATGGATCCTGGCGGAAGATTCTACGGGGAAGAGAGACTAAGGCAGCTTGTAAATGCAATTAAAGAAGATTCAGCAGAACAAATTCTCAAGAAGATCACCGGAGATGTAAGAGAGTTCAAGGGGACGGCAAAACAGCATGATGATATGACCCTGCTGATCATCAAGGCAGATGCCAGGGTGGAAGCGCCTTATTGAGATCTGATACTAAAACAGGGCCAGCTGCGTAATTGTTTGGCTATTCTGAATAAGAGATTCTCTTGTTTCAGGGATAATTGCTAATTGTTATCTTTAAGCATCATGAATTTAAAATCACTTACTCTATTATTTGTCGGCCTCCTATTCGCATGCACATCTGCTTATGCACAGGAGCGAATCGCTGAATCAGGAATGAAATGGTATTCTCTGGAAGAAGCCCAGAAGATCGCTAAGGAAGAAGGCAAAAAAGTACTGATATTTGGTTATGCTGAGTGGTGTACGTACTGCAGGAAGATGCGCCGCGAGGTTTATCCGGACAGTACTCTGCAGTCAACGATCTATGATTATTATGTACCGGTTGAACTTAACAGTGAATCAGATGAAGACGTGGTATTTAACGGCCAGAAGATCAAAGGTATGGAACTTGCCAGATACCTTCGGCTAACCTCACTTCCAACCCACTACTTTGTAGACTCTGAGGGAAAGATCCTCGGAGCACAACCCGGTTTTTTACCGCAGGAGGTATTTGACCCGCTGCTGAGATATGTGGGTACCGATTCTTTCGGCACCATGGATTTTGAAAAATTCATGGAAGGAAATCAGTGACCCGGTCTGCTGCTAATTAGAATAAAAGATTTCAGTAAAGATGAGTTTAAGCCAGTCGGTCGAAGATTACCTTAAAGCAATATACCTTCTTGAGACTGAAGGTGATGGAGCAACGACTACAAATATAGCAGAAGAGCTAAATGTGTCATCAGCTTCGGTTACTAATATGCTGAAGAAGCTGGGTGGGATGAAGTTGTTGGTTCACGAGTCTTATAAAGGTGCGAAGCTAACCGATGCCGGTAAAAAGATCGCACTTGAGATCATCCGTCATCATCGGCTACTGGAACTCTATTTGAAAGAGATCATGGGATATTCCTGGGATCAGGTGCACGATGAGGCCGAAAAGCTGGAACACCATATATCCGAAATGTTTGAGGATCGTATCGCTGAATTACTAAATCACCCGACGCATGACCCTCACGGAGACCCGATTCCAACCAAAGACGGTGTTATGCCTCGTATGGCAACACTTCCCCTTACTGACGCCGAAGAAGACAAAGACTATCTGATTGGAAGAGTAAAGGACCAAGACCCGGAATTGCTCAGATACCTGGAAGAGGTAGGGGTTTTACCCGGTGTTAAGGTCCGGGTCATTCAGAAAGATCCGTTCAACGGCCCTGTTAAAGTGCTTTTGGAAGAAAAGGAAGAAGTGCTGGGTAACGGAATAGCCAGAAACGTATACCTGGTAGACTAAATTTCAATGATGTCTAGTCGATCGTAAAAGAAATGCCGGCCATGACCCGGCGCCCCTGAATCGGACCGTAGACATAATCTGTGGCAAAATCTTCGCTAAAGGGCTGGTCAGCAGATAGGATGGGGTTAGGCTGGGTATAATTAAAAAGATTGTTTACCGATGCATAAAGATTTAAACCGTTGGCAAAAGATCTGCTGATCTTAATATTCTGTTCAGTGTAGACAGGGGAAATATCTGAGAAACCCTGATATTCAGGCAGCTTCATCGGACCGTTCAGCCTTCCTGTGTAATCCAGGGTAAGTGAGGCAGACCGTATGGTATAACTGAGGTTGAAAACTGCGGTATAATCGGGAGCAAAAATCACCGGTGAACGGCCGTCGCGGGTATCCTGAAACACATCCTGCAGAGTGAACCCGATCATATAAGTGAGAGGAATCACAAAATTGTGCGCCAGGTTTACCGAGACTCCTCTTGAGACCGAGTAACCCTCAAGATTGGAATACTGTATCAGTGCCGGGTCTGTATAATCCGGGATGATCTGATTAGAAAATCGGGTATAGAAAAAGTCGATGTCAGCATTCAGGATCGAAGGACCTATATCTATGATCTGATTCCAGTTGGTGGTCAGGTTAACAGACCGCTCGGGATCGAGTTCCTCATTGATCTGAACTCTACGTGATCCGGTTAGTGCTTCATGCTCTTCTGTAAATAAATTCACAATCCTGAAACCGGTTCCGGCATTGAAACGGAAAGTGCTGTGAGAACTGGGTTTATATTTAAAGCTGAGTCGAGGCGAATAGATAAGTCCGTGGTCTTCCTGATGATCTACCCTGAACCCTGCAAGCGAACGGAATGAATCAGACCACTCCCGGTCTATTTGTATCAACATACCCGGTACGAATCGGTGATCCCTGGAACCGCCGGGTAGTTCCTCCCCGTCAAAGAGCTGGTCCAGTATATCGTATCTGTAGGTAAGGCCGGATAGAAAAGTATCTTTCGAAGAGAGTTTTGAGGTCCAGATAAGGTTCGCAAATTGGGTAACCTGACTGGCCTCATAGCGGTAATCCCCATAATAGCTATCCTGGTCGTGATAGGAATAAGAGGCATCTAATCTTACATCTGCCTGAACCGGCAGATCATAAGTACCCATAAGATCCAGGCGGTTGGTATAAATCGACTCGCCATAGATTGTGTCACTTCCTCTCAAAGAGTGGTTATACGCCCGGGTTCCTCCCAGTCTTTCTTCATTATAATATTTCAGAGCAAAGGAGGCTTTCTGAAAATCCGGACGATCATAAGTCCATTTATTGAACAGGGTAAACCTGCGGTCTAGAGTTATATCAGAGAATCCATCTTCATTTTCATCGATGAAAGTATTAGAACGGTAATAAGATGCCCCCAGTAATGAATGTATTCTTTCAGTTGCTTTAAAAGAAGTTTTAGCATTCAGAGTATGTTGTGAGTGGGTGGAACCCCGGTACTCAACACGCAAAGCGGGGGATGTTGCCGGATCGGAGGTGAGAATATTTATTACTCCGCCCATGGCCTGTGACCCATATAGTGTACTGTTCGGGCCTTTTATGATCTCCAGATTCTGAATGACATCAGGTTGGATTCCTTCCAGACTGTAAACCGATGCGAGTGCGCCCATAACCGGCATGCCATCAATCAATACAGAGGTATATGGACCTTCCATGCCATTTATTCTGATGTTGGAGGTTCCGCAAACAGAACAGTCAACCTGGGTATACAGGCCGTTGATATATTTTGCGGCGTCCATGATATTCTGAGAGGTCGATTTTTTAAGTACATCAACGGAGATCCGGTTTACTTTGACGGGAGAGTCAGCGATCGTAGTTTCGGTGAGTGTGCCGGTAACAACCACCTGGTCCAGTTCATGTAGTAGGGGAGTGACCGTAATTTCAATATCATTCAATGATCCATCGCTCAGGTCAATTCGAAGTTCTTCCGATTTATAGCCAACCATTGAGATCCTGAGCCGTATTTGTTTTGCCGGTAAATCTTTCAATATGAAAAAACCGGTGGAGTCCGTGTAAGCTGCTTTATTGAGTTCAGCAACACCAACCAGCGCTCCTTGTACTGCTTCCCCGTTCGGTTCAGTTACTTTTCCGCTAATATAAAATCCGTCGGAGAAAGGTGGCTGAACCGTAATTAGGCTGATAATAAGTGTAAATAATAGATGCATTGAAATAAAAGTTTAGTCATGACTAAATTATTTATTATTCAACTCATCACCAAATGGTTTTTATACAATGAAAGCAGGCATAAAAAAAGCTTCTTACCACAGGGTAAGAAGCTTATAATCGGTAAGCTGATCACTAATCCACCCAGTCGGCGATGAAAATATTGGTACTTCGGGTACCACCGTTAAAACGATTGGATGAAAAGACGATCTTTTTGCCGTCCCGGCTGAACATAGGAAAGGAGTCGAACATCCCATCGAAAGTGACCTGTTCCAGACCTGTACCGTCAGCATTGATCATGAAAAGATTGAAGGGGAATCCTCTTTGTGACATATGGTTGGAAGAAAAGATGATCTTCTCACCTGAGGGATGAAAGTAAGGAGCCCAGTTGGCATTACCCAGATCTGTGATCTGTTTCATTTCGGTGCCATCAATATTTACAGTGAATAACTCCATATTGGTTGGCTCTACCAGCCCCTGAGAAAGCAGTTCTTTATATTTTGCGATCTCTTCTTCGGTCTCTGGGCGCGAAGCACGGAAGACCAGTTTTTGTCCGTCCGGAGAGAAAAATGCTCCTCCATCATAGCCCAGTTCATCGGTGATCTGGCGAACATTTGAACCATCGGTATCCATTATGAACAGCTCGAGGTCTCCGGTTCTTGTTGACGTAAATACGATCTTGGAACCATCAGGGGATACGGTAGGCTCGGCATCATAACCGGGAGTATTAGTAAGGGTATCAATGATCTGCCCGTTGAGGTCTGCTTTGTAAATGTCATAAGTGTCATATACCGGCCATGCATAAGCACCGCCTGCACCGCGAGTCGGTTCTTCAGGACACTCAAGGCTGCCTTCATGCGTGGAGGAATAGACAAAAGTCTCATCACCCGGTAAAAAGTATGAACAGGTGGTCCGGCCGTTTCCGGTACTGATCATGGGTGGAGTGACTCCAGAGTCTGCCGGCGCGGTCACATCCATATAGAAGATCTGGTCACAGCCCACACCCCATTCAGGATTGTTTGACTGAAAGATCAGTTTAGAGTCATCATAACTCCAGTAGGCTTCTGCATTATCACCCCCAAAAGTAAGTTGGCGAATATTACGCAGGTGCACTTCTTGTTCGTATTTAAGGCTGTCTGCTGCCGGATCATAGGTGCTCTCAGCTGGTTCCTGTCCGCAGGCAGAAAATATCAGTGCAGAAATTACAATAGGTAGAATGCTCTTCATGGAGATAAATAAGGTTTTAAATAGGTTTCAAAAATACTCTTAAGATCATCTCTTAACAACCATTGAAATGATTTAAATGCATGTGTTTTATTTGCCAATGTTCATTTGAAGTGTGAAATACCAGGTGCGTGGTTGTGATGGTATTATTCCGGGACCCGGATAACCGGTTGCCCTCCGTGTGAAATAGTTCTTATTTAATACATTATTGATACCTGTTTCCATTCTGAAAATACCGTAGCTCCAGGATAAGGACAGATCCATGACATCATAGGCCGGGATCTCTCCGCGTATACCACTCTGGTTATCATTGATATTCTGTTCAGCATTGGAAGCATCCGTAAACTGAACGGATACATAGGTGTACTGAAGACTCAGTAGTAAATTTCTGTAGCCGAAGTTCACCCCGGATTTTAAATTCACCAAAGGGGTGAACTCCACTTCATTGCTTTCCACTCCGGGTATTTCAGATTTCAGGTACTCAGAACGGGTCAGCGCAACATTAACGAATGTACTGAGTTTCAGGTCTTTATTACGGATACCGACACTTTGAAGAATATTCCACTCTGCCAGACTCTCTAAACCGTACATAAAGGCGGTGCCAATATTTCCTCTGAACCGGACGATCCTTCCTGTCTCTTCTACCACTCCCTCAGCATTTATGCGCGTTTCCGGTCTTAGAACTTCACCCAGCCGGTCATTATACCAGAGTCCGAAACCGTTTATATCGTAAGAAAGGGTTTCTCCGATCCTTCCTCGGATACCCAGATCTGCGGTATACCCGCTTTCATCGCGGATATCGGGATCAACCTGAAAAGTAGGATTAACAATTCGAATGTCATTAAAGGTGACCGAACGGTAATTGGATGAAAGATTTCCGTAGATCTCAACTTCCGGTGATGGAAGGTAACTGATTCCAGTACCCAGCAATAAAAAGTTCCGGTCAAAAACCCGGTTGTCATCAAAGGTGTCGTTTTGAATAGGATTTCCCGCGAGGTCAAAATTCACCCGCTGAAAATTTCCCTTACTTTCCGTCCTGATGTATTCAAAGCGAAAACCGGGTGTTATAGATAAATTATCCTGCAGATAGAAAATATGCTCTCCGAAGAGAGCCAGATTTCGATTAGGGAAGATAAAGTCTGACTGGTTCGGATAATCAGGATACTGATCGGTTGCCAGGAAAAAATCGGCATCGGAGGAATTGGTTCCCGGTCCCTGAACAGAAGTATTTTCGGACTGGTAATATTTTGCTCCGATCAGAAAAACTGCATTTCGGTTTCCCAGTGTATATCTCTGAAGGTAACGTACTTCCGAACCGAAATTTCTGAAGGTGCCAATGATCAGATCTCTGGGGGCAGATAGATCATCGGTCTGCGATACCCGGTTTGTCCTGAAACCTAATGCTTCGCGGGAAGCATCAAGCCCGAAGATCTTGAAAGTGAGCCGTTTCTTATAATTGAAACGGTGCTCAAGCCCGGCAGATGCCAGTTTCCAGTCAACCCGGAACCAGTTTCTGCTTCGGTTACTAAAATCCGGATTCCGGTAAAACTGAACATCGGTCAAACCGCCGGGCTGCTGAGCCAGGTAATCAAGATAGGTGAAATCAGCATAGATCGTGGTCTTTTCCCCCAGTTCAAGATCGGTATACAAGTATATATTGTCAGACTCGAAACCGGAATTGGGGCGGAAACCATCTCCGGTTTTGTAATGGTAATATCCGTAATAACCAAGTTTGCCGACCGTCCCGCTCAGGCTGTTAAATGAGGTGAACAAGTTGTTGGAACCGGTCGATTGACGGCTTCTGAATTCTGCCGTTTTATCTCTGACCGGTTTTTTCATTCTAAAATTTACAAGCCCGCCAAACTGGGTTCCGTATTGCAAGGAAGCGGCTCCCCGAACGATCTGTATTTCACTGAGTGCTTCTGCAGGAGGAGTATAATAGCTTTCAGGGTAACCCAGTACATCAGCACTGATATCGTAGCCGTTCTGGCGGACATTGAAATTGGACGACCGGCTGGGATCCAGACCACGCCCTCCTATGTTAAGTTGTAAGCCTGCGTCATTGGATTCATAGATATTCAGCCCGCTCACCTGTGCATAGATTTGACGAGGATTATTTGCGGCAATATTAGCGATCTTGTTGGAGAGGGATATTACCTCGGTCTTTTTACCAGCATAGATCGCAGTTCCTTCCACCTCACGCAGCCTTTTGAGACCGTAAAATTCATCACGCTGATCAATGACCGCAACTTCAGTTAGTGTTTCTGATAAAGCTTCCATCTGGATGGTTATTGAAGTATCGGAACGTACTTCCAAAGGCAGGGTGATGATCCTGTATCCCAGCTTATAAATATACAGCAGGTAATCATCTGCGGGGAGGTTCTCAATGACAAACTTTCCCTGTTTGTTAGTTCTGAAAGACTTTCCGGCCTCATTATCATAGATCTCAGCGCTGACAATAGGCTGCCCGGTCGATTCGTCCAGAATTGTCCCCTCCAATCTGTACTGTGCGCTGGCAGCCAGGGGGACGATAAGAAGTAATGTCAAAAATGCTCTCTTAAAGGCCTTTGATCTCATCATTAAATGGAAGGATCCAGTTTTTATGTTTCAGAGAGGGTTTAAATCGGGTCAGGTCTGCTTCGGGGTCAATGAAAGGCTGACTGGGTCTGCCGTTCAGTGCTACATAACTATCGACGTAGATCTCAGGATCGGTGATCCCTTGCTGCTGATAGTAGTCCTCCAGAAAGAGGGCATATTCCAGAATAAAATCAGGCTGAGTCGACATCTGTTTTTCCTGAAAGCGGGTAAGAAACCGGGTGTTATCTACATAAAATCGGCGACCACTTTCAGGATCCACGACTTTAAAATCAGTATATCCTGCTTTTTCGATCAGCATTACCCTCCAGGAAAAGCGAAAACCTTCTTCAGTCCAGAATAATTCACCGGGATAAAGAAGATGCCGAAAGGGAATCAGTAGCTGAAGGAGAAAAAAGGTGCCAACTGTGAAATGTATGGTCTTTCTTTTCCAGCGGTTGGTAAATTCGAAGGAACGACGGTTATTGAAGTCCTGTGACTGGATATTGAACAAGCGCGAGATATAATCAAGAATTCTTTGATGCAGACCGGCATCAAAGAAGATGAGTGCACTTACGATCATAATATAGGGAAACATCCCAATGGGAAAGAGGATGCGAGTGAGTGCATGGAAAATGACGACAAGCACAAATGCGAGCGGACGGGTTTTTCGGTATAAAAGCAAAAAGGGAATGGTCAGATCATAAATCGCACCAGCCCAGCTGAAAGCATAATGCGTCCAGACCTGCTGAAAAAGGTCGCCCAGCAATGGAAGGCTGTATTTGGCAGGGAGCCATATCTGTAGCGGCATAGCTTCTATTAGCCAGTCGGAGTTGAGTTTAGCGAGTCCCGCATACACATAAACGATGCCTAGAAGTAATTTAATAGAATCGATGGTCCAGGCAGGGATCAGTTCAAATCGTTTCGTCTTATCACGGTATGCATCCATCGAAAAATAAACCTGTGCAGGAAGAAAGATCATCAGAAAGCTCAGGATACTTACAAAATAATAGTGGTTCAGGTAGGTGGTCTTATCCATCAGCTCTATATAAGTGAAGGATAAAAAGAAGATAATGATAGACCATCGGTACCGATAACCAACGCTAACGGTAAGAGCAGATAATCCACAAACTATGAATATAAGATAGGTCGCATCGCCCAGTGGCCGGACCCACTCAAAGCCCAGGTATGAGAAAAAGAAAGAAGGCTCTATATACAGTTTGTGTATCCAGCCGTTCATAGCGAAGCGAAGGATACTGATGAACATCAGCAGCCCAAAAAAAATACGGAACACAGCCAGAGGAGCTGCATTCCGTTTCTTACTTAAATAAGTATGTACAGTACTTTCAATCAAATCAATGATCAGTCTCCATCTGCATCTACATAATCTACATTAATATTAAGTGATTGCAGCATGTCTACTTTCAGGAGAACCACATTTGCCTGCAGCTGATCGTAGGTAGCAAGCATAAGAGTATTGTCGTCTTCTACCTGCTGTCTGAAGTCGGGAGAAAGTGCTGCTGCAGCATTTTCTGCGGATACAAATTGTTCGTCGATCAGAGTGGAGAGATCAACGGATTCCTTCATAGACTGCAGATACTGAAGGTATGAACTCAGACTTTCACCACTGTTTTGTGAATCAAAATGATCACCGTTAAAGAAATTCCTTACTGCGGTAAGAGACTCCATAAATAATGCCTTAGAGAAACCATCGGAGTAATAGGCCTCCACGTGTGTACTCAATGGGTTGCCAGAAAATACTCCGGCGGGGATACCGATCTTTCCGGCGCGTAAGTTACGTTCATAATAGTAGATATAGTCATTGACCATCATGTCGAGTGACGCATTAGCACCATTACCGGAATTATTTACGAATTCATCCCTATAACCTGAGGTCCAGTCCTCAAGTACCGTATTTGTCAGGGTTTCAATACGCAGGGTTAGATCAAGCAAGTAGCTGCGATATTGCTCGGCAGCGGGATTAGTGGTGTAGAATTCCACGATCTCAGCATCCGTAGCAGCAAGGCCGTTTATCAAATAATCCAGTGCTGGAAAACCCTGGCTGTCATTCAAAGATGGAAGATCAAAATTCCAGCTGCCGCTGTTGATGCTTTCTTCGATCTCATCGGGGTTGGTCGGATAAATGTTCAGGTTATCACGATAACGAAGATCCATGGCGACACCCATTTCAAACATAGATACATGCTGAAATGCCAGGTAAGCGGTTTCCCATGCTTCCCGCAGTGAAGTGAGGTTTTGTACTGTCGGAGACTGAACAAAAGACTCAGTTTCAGACCTAAGTCCCGCGCTCTCCGTACTCATGTTTCTGAATGCCGGAATAATAATGTTGTCAGACCAGTTGATCAGGATGGCCTGCCTATCGAAATCATCCGGTGATGGACCACTGGGAGTATTGTCACCACAAGAAACACCAAGAAATAAAATGGTTATGAATAAGAAACTAAGTTTTCTCATAGAAATCGTTATTTGAAACAGGAACTCCGTTCAGAAAGAAGAACCTGATCTGTATTTATTTAGTTTGCTGCCTGTTCGGTTGTGAACTCGAATTCATCCGCTATCTGCTGAGCCATATTGCCCAGTGCTTCAGGGTCAACATCCCAAAGTCCATTGCCTTCAGTCAATAAAGATAAATAGGAATTAACCTGGGTCCTGCTCACATAGGGTGAATTAGTTCCCGGTCTGCGGGTAAACTGCAGGCTGTAAATGAAACCATAAGCTTCTGAAAGATCATGGAATGCAGCGCCAAGGTCAGGAGATGGCTGTGAAAGCAGATCCTGTGCAGTTAACAAGTAAAACACGGCACGGATTCCGATCACTTCTGAGATCTTCTGTCGGAGAATATCTGCCTGTCGGTCTCTAAGATCGTAATCACCGGCAACGATGGCAGCACGCCCCAGAGCGAATGCATTAAAGATCTCCTGAGAGGTGCCTGCGAAGTCTTCATCTCCCTCAAGTCGGCCAAGATACTTATTCAGAAAGCTGTCATCACTGCCGATCGTTGCGTTCGGGTTGGAAGGGTCTTGTGAGGTTCCGTAAACATATCCATATGCTTCGTCCCAATAATGCTCCATAAGGGTATAATTTTGGCCCTCTACCAGTACTTTTTGGTCGTTTTCCTGGACATTGGTGCCTTCGTCCAGTTTGGCCGGACTCAGGTAGTTGTTCAGGATCTGATCGGTCATCAATGCTCCAATGAGTCCTTTGTTGACCATCTGATCGTATTCAAGACCTTGTGCATTGATATAGCGGGTAACGGTTCCTTCAGCGATTTGTCCCGCTACACCCGGCTCTGCCAGGGTATTTTCATTCGGAAAAACTTCATTCACCTGCTTTTCCATCCATTCTTCGAAATCATTTTTGATCTCGGCGCTAGCCACTGATTCACCGGAGAAAAGGTCCACAGATGCTGCAACTTTACCTTTAATATTTTTTGCTGAAGAATTTAGTTTTGTTGAGGAGAAAGGGTTGACATCATCTCCACCGGAGCTTTCATTCCGGTACATTTGAAACAGTAGTTCTGTAGTGGTGTTGTCAAAATCTTTCAGAGCTGCTATTAGTTCTTCGCCCATTTCAATACGGGTAGTTTGTCCGGTAAATGAGACGGTAGAGCTGCCATTTCTGCTAAATTCATAAACAGAAGGAGTTGGGATACTTGTTGTATCGCCCGAATTGGTGACGTCGCATGAAATGAAAAGGAACGCCGATATAGTTGTCAAAAAGAACGATTTTACTCTCATGATGTAGGATTATTTAAGGAATCATTTATTTAGAACGAGTCTAATTTAAGAACCTTTTCAAATAGTCTCAACGTTTAAATAGATTAAATCTAAATAAAGATAGGAGCTCTATATGATGTTGGAAGAGAGGGGATTAAGAGGGTACTACTCGATGATTTCTTTCTGACTGGAGGAAAAAGATTGCATCATAAAGGTGAGCAGACTTTTGCCGATGTTCATAAAGCGTTCGTGATGTCCCATGCCCAGATAGCTTAGAACATGCTTGAGTTCGCGGAGTAATATAGGAGGATCATTTACCAGCGTGTCTTCGGAAACGACCAGGTCCCAGTCAATATCTTTCTGAAATCGTACACCGGCACTTTTCATGACCTGAACAAAAGTATTGGCCATTAATCCGTATGCAATCGTAGTGGGATGTAAGCCATCCAGACTGAATATGCCGCCCCGCCGTATAGTGCCGTCGTCATTTAGTCGTATATAATCAGTGGTCAGCTTTACTTCTCCTGCTTCATTTACAAGATGTGCCGTGCCCGGATTTCTTTTTAATGCCGCGGCAAGTTCATCCGGATAACTACGATGAATTTCACCTCCAAGCCTTCTTCTGGCCATGGCAGAAACATTTCTTCCAAGCGGTACTACATGCCATCCATATTCTTTGGCGATCTTCCGGATGATATGATTGTATTCGTCTACCGTCAGATCGAGTTCAATAGCCTGATCCTTGGTAAGGTAGGGGTGTTTATCAGGATCGAAGTTATCATCCCAGATCCAGAAGCGGGTATAATAATCGAAGTAACCAAAATGCTGACCGGAGATCTCAGAGTTGACTCCTCGGCAAACCGGGGGAATGGTTACGTATACTAAAGTAGGGACAAAGACCCGGTCCGGATTGATCTTTTTGATTTTCTCGGCCATCTCTCTATATACTTTTTCGAAGTGTTCCGGCCGGTATACGGTTACATCACGGTGAGCTGGAAAATTTTCCATGTTATCTTCCGTAGACCATTTCAGCTCAAGGTCGGTCACCGCACTGATTATATTATTATGTCCCAGACAAACGATCAGGTTTTCGATCCCCCCGTTCTCATTCAGGGTCTGAATGTTATCCATCTGAGTACACATTTCTCTTTTACTCCCCAGGGCCGGATTCAGGACCATCTGAGCGGTGGTGTACATGGCATGTTCCGGAAGCATATTGAATACGGTATAACGTTCTTTGTTATTCCGGATATATTCCCTGCTATCATGACCATTTACAACCCAGGAGTCACTTACTGAAAAACCCCATATTGACTGATTATGATAGGGCTCGTTTCGGTCTACCGATAAAGTTCTTACACTGCCTTCCCAGTGGTTTTTTATGCGTTTCAGGGATTTGAACATATGATTTGCAGCAGGCAGGTAATCCGTCCAGTCAATTTCTTTTCCATACTGTTGTTCGATTCCCCTCAGCAGAACTTCCAGGTTCAGGGGAATACCGGCCTGTGCAATAAAGGATGGCTGCTCGAAATGAGGATCCGGATCGAAACAACGGGCAATGAAAGAAGGGAAATTCAGATCCGTCCGGTAAATACCTCCGTTGTTGAAACCCTGAGAAAGGGAATCACCCATTACCACCAGCTTATGTTTTTTCTGCTTTTTTCCCATCAGGCTGATTATCTTCAACAGCAATTATACTAAAGATTTGAAGACAGGCCAACAAGACCATGAGTGAAGATAAAAACCGACTGCAAAGATTCCGTGAAAATAGAAGTGAACAGAATGAAAAAGTTCTGGGACTAGATCACCTCGGGATCAAACGCTTCTTTAATATGGATTCCAATACCTACCGCGATGGTGCACTTCCTAAGCAGACCAAGGAACTGCTGGGATTGGTAGCTTCGGCCGTACTTCGCTGTAATGACTGCATCGATTATCACCTGGAGCAATGCGCCAAGACCGGGTCTGCCAAGGAAGAGATCGTGGATGCATTAAATGTTGCCCTGATCGTTGGCGGCAGTATTGTGATCCCGCATATGAGACACGCCGTGGAAACCCTGGAGATGCTGGAGGAAGAAGGCTTACTTTAGGTTTTATTTTGTTAGAAGCTCCAAGTATGGTACCTGTCATCTATGTTCAGCCGTAGATTCGGAACATTCTTCTTATTTAGATTTGATTTAAATAAAAATTAAATCTTATCTTTTGAGCCGAATTAAAGCGCAATCATGCAGCAACCGAAAAATATCGCTGATCGGTTTAGTCTGGGTCAGATCACATTGGCAGCTCTTCTGTTTATGATGAGCGGTGTAGTGATAGAATTGTTCCTTCTGGGTCATTATGAGGATTCAAAACAACTGATCCCCGTATTCAGTATTGGTGTTTCTCTGCCCGCAGCGGTTATCCTCTATTTTCGAAGGACAACCTCTACCATAGTTTTCTTCAAGATCATTTTATCCATTTTGACCATAACTGGTATATATGGCACTTTTTTGCATCTGAAAGCCAATTATGAATTTGAAACAGAGATGAAACCAACTTCTGGTGGCTGGGATCTGATAGTTGATAGTCTATCGGGAGCACTGCCGGCCCTGGCACCGGGCAGCATGATCGCATTAGCACTAATTGGTTTTATATTTTTAAAAATAATTGTAGATCAACAATGAGAACATTCCTGAAATTAGTATTTAGTTTTACCCTATTCGGCTTAGTGATCACAGCTTGCGAAGCTCCGAAGAATGAGATGAACTCCGGTGACACCGCGAACGAACAGTCCTCAGCCGAAAAGTCCATTTCCGATGCAGTTTTTAATGCAAACCTGGCAACTGAATCAGACCTTAGCAGTATTGGAATTTCTGCAGAAATGATCACTCAGATCATGGAAAACAGACCCTTTCTTAGCATGAATGCCTTTGATGCGATCATGGGAGATGATATGGATAAGGAAGAGTTATACCGGAAGATATTTGTCCCGATGAATCTGAACACCACAGAAGAAGCAGACTTTAAAATGATTCCTGGTGTTGGTGATCGTATGGCTCATGAATTTGAGGAATACAGACCTTATAGCAGTATTCTGCAATTCAGAAGAGAGATCGGAAAGTATGTGGATGAAGAGGAAGTAGCCCGATATGAAAATTATGTCTTTGTTCCCGTTGAATTAAATACCGCGTCTGAAGAAGACATCAAAGCTTTGCCGGGAGTAGGAGACCGCATGGCCCATGAGTTTGTAGAATACCGACCCTATACCAGCATGGAGCAATTCCGTAAAGAGATCGGTAAATATGTAGACGACAAGGAGCTTGCCAGGCTGGAGAGGTTCGTCTATTTAGAGGACTGAAAAAATTATTATAAGCCAGAACTTTTCAGAACTGGCCATATAAAGCCTGCCCAGATTCATTGGGGACCATCGCAGATCGATCAGTCATCGTCATTGATTCCAGATCACTTCAAATGCACCACGGTGCATCCGGCTCCGCCCTGGTCGACCGGAGCAAGTTCGAAGCTTTTGACATCATCGCGGGTGTGAAGATAACTCTGGATCTGGTCTTTCAGGATGCCGTCTCCTTTACCGTGTACGATCTCAACCCGGTTGATTCCGCGAAAGATGGCTTTGTCCAGATATTTGGTTACTTCTTTCAGAGCTTCATCGGCTCTTAGTCCGCGCACATGCAAGGAAGGTTTCATGGCTTCACTGGTCAGATCGGAGTCACCCACAATAATGGAAGAGCGGGCGCGTGATTTCGTTTTCTTCTTCCGCTCGACCTTTTCTACCTTGATCAGGTTTTTGTAATTGGTCTTCAGGGTAAGCCCCCCGGCCAGGACCACGGCTTTCTTACCCTGCATTTCGACCAGTTCCCCAGTGGTGTTTCCGTCTTTGAATCGTACGGCATCACCGACTTTTGGTGGTTCTTTTGAAGTGCGTTCTCTTGCGGTCTTCTGATCCTCGATCTCATTCAGGGATTCTTCAATATCCACCTTCTGTTCGTCCACATCTTTGCGGATCTGCCTGATCTCATCTTTATCTGCTTTGTCTTTTTCGATGATCTGTTGCACGGCACTTTCGATCCGCTGATTAGCCGTATCCATTATATGCTTGGCCTCTTTGAGTGCTTTTTCCCTGATCTTCTCTTTCTCCCGGTCTATGGAGGCCAGTTTATTTTCGTATCGGTTTTTATCTTTTTCTGTTTTGGAATAAAGCTCATCATATTTCTTTTTGAGTTCATTCGCTTCCTGTGTGCGGGTCTCAAGTTCAGAGATCAGTGACTCCATGGCTTCCTTGGCTTCCCCAACCAGCTCACGGCTCCGATCCAGAATGGGTTTGGATATGTTCATCCTTTGGGCGATCTCAAAAGCATATGAACTGCCAGGGATACCTTTTTTAAACTGATAGGTCGGAGATAGGTTTTCCTGATCAAATTCCATGGATCCGTTTATGGCATATTGATGCTCATGAGCAAAGACCTTGAGGGAACCATGATGTGTTGTGACTACGATCTTACAATGAGATCTCAGGAGATGTTCTAGCAGTGCCTGGAAAAGAGCAGATCCTTCGTCTGGGTCGGTTCCGGCTGCGGCTTCATCAATAAGCACCAGAGATCCTTTTTCAAAATTATCGACCGTTTCCTGCATCCATTTTAATCTGGATGAGAAGGTGCTGAGGTCATTCTCAATCGATTGATCGTCTCCCATGTCTACGAAAAAACCTCTGAAGATTGGAAGTTCGGAGGTCGGATCTGCAGGAATCCCAAAGCCGGCCTGAATCATCATCGAGCAAAGTCCGATGGTTTTCATGGCAACGGATTTACCTCCGGCATTAGGACCGGTTACCATCAGGCAACGCTCATCTTCTTCCAGACGTAGGTCCAAGGGAATGATCTTTTCTCTTTCTGAAGGTTTTAGCTTGGTATTCTTCAGTTTGAGAATAGGGTTCTCTGCTTTTTTCAGATCCAGGATCACTTGATCTGATACGATCGGAATATCACCCTCCAGCAGAAGGCTCACCTTGGCCCGGCATACGATCAAGTCCAGATCAGAGAGTGCTTCAATATTCTGTCGCAGGAAGGGGGTATTTACCCTGACCTGCCGGGTCAGCGAACGAAGAATACGTTCAATTTCATTTTGTTCTTCTGCCTCCAGCTGACGGATCTCGTTATTCAGATGCAGTGCTTCCACAGGTTCGAGGTATACCGTTTGTCCCGTTGATGATACATCATGTACAAAACCCTGAACTTTACGTTTATACTCAGCCTGAATAGGGATCACCATTCTGCCGTTACGAATCGTTGCACCTTCATCGGAGGTCATGCCGTCTTTAGTGGCATTTTTCATGATCCGGTTAATGGTACTTCTCAGGTCATTTTTCTTCCCGTTGATCTGCTTCCGGATACGCTTCAGTTCGGGACTGGCATCGTCCCGGAGTTCTCCATACTCCGTAACTTTTCCTTTGATCTCCTGTTCCAGTTCTTTGAGCGGTACGATTCCTTCGGAAACTCTCTTACAGTCCGGATATTCCTCATGATTGCGCTTGAAAAACTTACGGGTTCTGCGCGAAATCGTAGATACTTTGAAAATTTTTACAAAGGCTGCCAGAGCAATAATACTGTCTTCTGCAGAAGCCTGAGAAAGGAAGTCACGGATTTCAGGGACCTGATCCAGTGGGAAAGGATCCGGGTTCCTGAGGATGTCCATCATTTCTTTGGTCTCATTCAGCCATAAATGGACTTCTTTCGGGTCGGATGAGGCAGTCCATACTTCTAGTTTTTCCCGGGTCCGGTCCGACATAGCAGCATCAATAGCCGCTTCTTTGATCTGATCAAAACCGAGTTTTTCTGTAATGGACGGTGGGTATAGACGCATCTGCTAATTTGAAATTTTTACCTTAGGTTACCCTAACAAAAGATAACGTTAATTTGCTCCTCTATGAAATTACCAATCTATCAGGTAGACGCATTTACCGATCATAGGTTCGGAGGCAATCCCGCAGCAGTATGTCCTCTGGAAAAGTGGCCCTCTGATAAGGAGATGCAGAATATAGCTGCCGAAAACAATTTATCTGAAACTGCCTTCTTTAAGCAGACCGGAGATAGCTTCCATTTAAGATGGTTCACTCCGTCAACCGAGGTAGAGTTATGTGGTCATGCCACACTGGCAACCGCTCATGTCCTGTTCAATGAAATGGGTTATTCAAAAGAAGAGATCGCTTTTGATACACTGAGCGGAAGGCTGACCGTAAAAAGGTCGGGTTACGGGCTAACTATGAATTTTCCGGTTTCCGTTGTAGAGAAAGTACATGCACCGGCTATTTTGTTCGAAGCACTCGGACTGCCGCCGATGGAAGAAAATGTATATAAATCAGATGATTACCTGATCGAACTTGGATCTGAACAAGAAGTAGTAGACCTGAATCCCGATTTCAGGCTTCTGAAGGAAGTGGACGCCCGCGGAGTGATCGTTACTGCACCCGGCGATGAGGTAGATTTTGTATCCCGGTTCTTTGCACCTCAGTCCGGTGTGGATGAAGATCCTGTTACCGGTTCAGCTCATACAAAATCGGCACCATACTGGGCTAAGAAACTGGATAAGAATGAACTCAAAGCCAGGCAAGTTTCCCATCGAGCTGGTGAACTTCATTGTGTTGTGAAGGGAGACAGGGTAGAGATCAGCGGGAAAGTGATCACCTTTATGAGAGGAGAGATAGAGATTGCTTGAACCGTTAATTCTTCTCGCAATTGGTCTGATCGCTGGAATTATTGCCGGACTCATGGGAGTCGGGGGTGGGATCATATTTACCCCGGTTCTTTATTTTTTATTTGATGAGGCGGGAGTGGAAGATCCGGTTATCTGGACCATTGGATCAGGATTATTCTGTACCTTTATCGCAGCGTTCGGTAGTACAATACGCCAAACCCTTCAGGATAATCAGTTCTGGAAAGAAGGAATTCAGCTCGGTTTATTCGGTGCTATAGGGGTCTTTTTTGGTAAGCTGGTGGTTACTTCGCCATACTACAGCCGTACTGAATTTGCCATCTTCTTTAGCTTTATGCTGGTATATGCCGCTGTGATGATGTTCCGCAGAGGAGCTGATCAGCAGGATGAATATCTCCGGGAGTTCGAGGCTATGAATCTAAAGGCCGGTTTTGTGACCGGTGGTATCGGAGGATTTATTGCGGCTCTGGCAGGGGTCGGAGGAGGGGGGATCATGGTACCGATCATGAACCTGTTTTTTAAACAACCATTCCGTAAGACTGTAAGTGTATCTCAGCTTGGTATGACGATCATGGTTTTTACAGGCTGGTTTCAGCTGGCTTTACTGGAAAATAATTTACCGGGTATATCTCCATATACATTTGGGTTCGTTGATTTCGGAGCAGCACTTCCTTTATCAATCGGAGGATTGATCGGTGGATTTGCCGGGGCTTTTCTCAATCATAAGGTAAAACGCCGTTACCTGCAGTGGGGATTTGCGATCCTGGCCTTTGTCATGGCTTCAAGACTGATCTGGACTACGTTCCGATAAATGTAACAGGGATCAGCTGGCTTTTCATTATTTACCGGTTATAGCGGTGGGGATGAACATCGAATTCCGGTGCTCTGTTGAAAGTTAGAAAGTACTTAAGCTGATTAGTCTATTATAACCCCGATATTTGTAACGATAGACCGCACAACTCATCCTGTAATAAAAAAGAAAAGCCCCCTGTCAGAGAGCTTTTCCTGTGTTAGCAATCTATAGCCTTTTAGGCTAATATGATTTCTCTTCAGCTTTAGCTTTAGAGAATTTATCCAGTAAATCAGTACTTCAGGGAGACAGCGATCCCATGGCGGACCCGTCTGATCTTCCTATGAAGTGTGCAGATATCAATCAGTCCATGATCTTTCTTAGGAAAGCGGGCTGGTCGGTATCATCTTTTCTTATTCGTTCAGTACGACTTTGAAAGGGTGCGATATTATCCTGAGCGGTATTTTCAGCCGGCTTTTGTTCTTCCTGAGCCTGCTGTTGCTCTCTTTCCTGTGATTCCTGTTCTTCCCGCCGAACATTGATATCTCTTCTCAGATAAGACGGAGTGTCCAGTTTTTTCAGATTATTCTCACCCTTATAGTAGTCGCCCGTGGTACGGTTAAATCGGTTAGGCACGCTGGATTGCTGCTTAGGCTGCATGTTGGCCTGAACATTTTCAGCGGCTTTCTGCAGAGACTCTTTCGGAGCCACTTTAGCTGCCGTGCGGTCTTCAGCAAGGTCGAATCCGGTAGCGATCACAGTTACTCTGATCTGATCTCCGAAATTCTCATCCAGAACGGTACCGAGTATGATCTCTGCACTGTCTCCGGCTTCCTGCTGAATGATACTGGTCGCGGTTGTGGTCTCCCTCATTCCGAGGTTAGAACCGGCGGAAATATTAACCAGTACATTTCGGGCACCGCGTACGCTCACACCGTCTAGTAACGGAGAGTTAATAGCAGCTCTTGCCGCCATTTCAGCACGGTCAGCACCTTCAGCGGTTGCACTGCCCATGATCGCGGCACCGCCGTCGCTCATAGTGGTGCGAACATCCGCAAAGTCAAGGTTTATTAGACCTGGCATCAGGATAAGATCGCTGATACCTCTTGTGGCATTGTAAAGTACTGCATTTGCCATTGAGAAAGCATCCATAAGGGAAGTGTTCTCATCAGCAATATCGAGAAGCCTTTCATTCGGGATCACGATAACAGTGTCACAGTTTTTCTTTAGTTCGGTGATCCCTTCGAGTGCATACTTCTTTCGCACTTTTCCTTCACATTCAAATGGGGTGGTCACAATACCAACGGTCAGTATACCTCTTCTCTTGGCGATACCTGCAACCACGGGAGCTCCCCCGGTTCCGGTTCCGCCGCCCATTCCGGCCGTTACGAAGATCATATCTGCACTTTCGATAGACTCTTCGATCTCGTGGCGATTTTCCTCTACAGCTTCCCGGCCGACCTCAGGGCGTGCACCTGCTCCCAGACCATTCGTCAGGGCAGTACCAACCTGTATCTTTATATCAGCCATGCTGTTTTTCAGGGCCTGAGCATCGGTGTTAAGAGCAATATACTCTACACTGTCGAGCCCCATGCTTATCATATTATTTACAGCGTTACCGCCGCCGCCTCCAACGCCGATCACCTTGATCTTCGCGTTTTCCTGGCTTTGTTCGTCAAAGTAGAAACGTGTGTTGTTATTGTTAGCCATGTTAACTCCTGTTGAGTTGTTATTTACTGGATAATTCTGATTTACTATAGATGATTGCTTCTTTTCCTAAAGTTCTTTGAACCAGCTTTTCATGCGGTCGGTGATCTTCTGCATCACCTGCTCCACATTGGTGCCCTTCGCTGAAGAAGGCATCATGGTTGCCTGATTGTTAGCAGTTCCGGTGCGTAAAGCATGCATCACTAAACCGACACCGGTAGCATAAATAGGACTGTGAACCTCTTCCTTGAGTCCGCCTGTGATTCCCAGGGGAACTCCGATCTTGGCATCCAGTCCTAAAATTTCGTTAGCCAGCGGGCAGACATTTTTGATCAGAGATCCGCCCCCGGTTATGACCACTCCTGCGCTTAAAGCATCGGAATAGCCGCTTCTTTTAATTTCGATCCCGACGATCTCTAGGATCTCTTCCATCCTGGCCTGAATGATCTTAGCCAGAATACTTTTGGTAATTTCTTTGGGTGGACGGCCTGCAATTCCGGGAACAGTGATCACTTCATCATTCTCGATCATATCGGCATAGGACTCTCCGTGCTTGCGCTTCAGGGTTTCAGCCTGATCGTCGAGTACACTTAGTCCCAATCGGATGTCATCGGTTACTTTCTGACCGGCTATTGCTATGACTGCAGTGTGGCGAATAGTATTTTCCTGGAAGATAGCTACATCCGTAGTTCCTCCGCCGATATCCACCAATACCACACCGGCTTCTTTCTCTTCCTGATCAAGAACCGCATAAGAGGAAGCCAGGGGTTCGAGAATAATGTCAGCTACCTGATAACCGGCTCTTTCCACACAGCGGTAAATATTCTTGGCAGCAGAAACCAGTCCGGTGATGATATGTACTTCGGCTTCCATACGCATACCGCTCATTCCTACCGGATCACTGATGCCATCCTGACCGTCTACCACAAACTCCTGCGGGATCACATGCAGGATCTGCTGATCGGTAGGGAGCATGATGCGCTGACAATCTTCCAGAAGACGTTCCACATCTTTGGTAGTGATCTCATTATCACGATTGTTGATCGTAATCACACCTTTAGACCGCATACTGCGGATATGGTCACCGGCAATACCTACATTAACGGAGTTGACCTGAATACCGGAGGCCAGTTCTGCCTGGGCAATAGCTTCTTTAATGGCATTGACGGTCTTATCGATATTTACGACAACACCGCGATTGAGCCCGTCGCTCGGAGCTTTTCCGATACCTAAAATGTTGATGCGTTCTTGCTCGTCTATAGAAGCTACGATTGCACAAATCTTTGTGGTTCCTATATCCAGACCCACCATTATATTTTCATGTTCTGCCATGATGATCCGCTGTATTATTTATTGATTGCTAGCTTTTTATCAGATTCACGGGTAACCACCTGATTTACAAACCGAAGGTCCACCTGTTGCATCTGTTCAATTCCTTTGGTCTTAATAACCTGAGCATAAAATGCTTCCCAGTTCTGTAATTTGGACATGAACTCATCACGTCCGAATAATAACTTCACCCCGTTTTGGTGACTAAGTGCCACCACTCCGTCCTTGGGATCGAAAACCACTTCACTGATCGTGGCCCATCCGAATTCATTTTCTCTGGCCTGCTGCAGAAAGTCTCTGACCTGAATGAACTCATCACTCTTCAGAGTATCTTTTCCCACATTAGTGTTAAATCCATAGACCACCGGCACATTCCGGATCTTGCCCTGCAGTAGATTCAATTTTACACCGTCTTCGTCCACATAAACACGCTCAGCGCCACTGATCAACAGTGCCAGAGGTTCGCGTTCAGTAATGTCCAGCCTGAGGTCGCCGCTGGGTTCCACATAGGGAACCACATCTTTGACATAATCCAGACTGCGAACCCGGTTCTTGAGTGCTTCCAGATCCAGGCTGTCCGGTTTTATGCCATCCGGCACATCAGCAATACGGATGATCTCATTCGCATCACTGAAATAGACGCCGGATACTTCCACTTCATGCACACGCACATTCTGCTGCCAGTAAAGTGCAGCCATGACGGCTACTCCTCCAAGCAGAACGATCCCTGTCAGTCTCTTCCAGAAACCGGCTGATCTTAATGTGCTATTTGGTGAAGCTTTACTCATCAGGCTTCCTGAGGTTTATAATTTCCGCTTTTAAGATCTTCTACAAATTCCTCACCGAAACGGTAAATATCACCAGCACCCATGGTGATCACGATATCGTCTTCTTTGCAGATCTCTTTCAGGGTATCGGTGACGTCTTCTTTGTCTTTTATGTATCGTACATTCTTATGTCCGTATTGCTCTGCCGTATCTGTGATCAGTTTTCCGCTGACCCCTTCTATCGGTTTTTCGCGTGACGGGTAAACATCAGTTACGATCAGCATCTCGGCATCAAAGAAAGAGAGCCCGAATTCTTTATATAATTCCTGAGTTCGTGAGTACAGGTGCGGCTGAAATACCGCTACTACTCTACGATCCGGCCATCCTTTATGTGCTGCCTGCAAAGTGGCTTTTACCTCTGTTGGATGGTGAGCATAATCATCGATCACCATAACGCCATTTTCATATTTGAGCTGGAAGCGGCGGAAAACCCCTTGATAGCGTTCCAGCCCTTTTTTGATCAGCTTAAAATCAATGCCTAGTTCAATACCGGTTGCTACTGCTGCAAGTGCATTGGAGATATTATGTTCGCCCGGTGTGTTGATCGTGATAACTCCCGCTTTTTCACCGTTATGCATCACCGTGAAAGTGGAACTGAATGCATTCAGGTGGATGTCAACAGCACGAACCCGTGCCTGAGGCGTCATTCCATAGGATATGATCCTTCTCTTCAGTTCCGGAATGATGGACCTGACATTTGGGTCATCCAGACACACCACAACAGCACCATAGAAGGGCACCTTATTAGCATAGTCTATAAAAGCATTCTTTACATCCTCAAGATCATCGTAGATATCCAGGTGTTCTGCCTCAATATTGGTAATAACGGCGATCGAAGGAGTAAGCCGGAGGAAGGTCCGGTCAAATTCGTCGGCTTCCACTACAATAAGGTCACCTTTACCCACTACGGCATTGGTCTTATCAAAACTGTGTACTTTCCCGCCTACGATGATGGTCGGATCATAATTTCCGTCCTGAGTGACATGACCGATCATGGTGGTGGTAGTGGTCTTACCATGTGTGCCGGCTACTCCGATCCCAAACTTCATTTTCATGAGTTCGGCCAGCATTTCAGCTCTTTTGATCGTTGGAATGCGTGCTTCAATAGCAGCCCGGGTTTCAATATTTTCTTCCGCCTTGATCGCGCTGGTGTATACCACCACATCAGCACCTTCGATCTGTCCGGCTTCATGACCGATATAGATCTTAGCTCCGAGTTCCTCCAGCCGATCGGTCGTTTCGCTCTTAACTCCGTCCGAGCCGCTCACTTCGTATCCTCGCTGAAGCAGTATCTCGGCCATGCCGCTCATACCGATCCCTCCGATACCGACCATATGAATATGGCGGGTCCGTCCGAAAATAGGTTGTGATTGTATCTTATTACTCATCTAATTCAACCGGGTCTTAGCGATGTTTAAAATTTCTCGGGCGATCTCTTTGGCTGCATCCGGCTTTGCCAGTTTCAGGGCAGCCTGATTCATTTTCTTTAATTTCTCCTGATCATGAATGAGTTCTTTTACCAGGTCGACCAGCACATCCTTCATCTTTTCATCAGGAAGCAGTTCCGATGCTCCCGCTTCCACCATCGATTTTGCATTCTCTGTCTGGTGGTCTCCTGCCACATTAGGGGAAGGGACCAGTACACTGGGTTTGCCCGTCATCATCAATTCGGAACAGGAACTTGCTCCTGCACGGCTGATCACCAGATCGGCTGCTGCATAAGCTTCAGGCATCTTATCGATGTATGGAGTAAGCTTCAGGTTTTCGAGTTTATTCAGATCCATTTCAGCAGATAGCCCTTCATAATATCTTGGGCCGCATTGCCAGAGGATCTGCAACCCGAGTTCATCATGCAGGCTGGTAATATTTTCAAGCATAGCCTGATTAATGGACCTTGCTCCGCCACTGCCTCCAAGTATCAGCAATACGGGCTTATCGGATATAAAATTCAACGATTTAAGTGCTTCTTTTTTATCAGCTGACCGAAGTACGGACCGTACCGGGTTTCCACTCAATTGTATTTTTTCTTTAGGGAAGTATTTGGAAGCACCTTCAAAAGCTGTAAAGATCTTTTCAGCATCTTTGGCTAGCATCCGGTTGGTAACACCGGGATAGCTGTTCTGTTCCTGAATTACGATCGGTATTCCTGATTTAGCTGCAACCCATCCGACCGGACCTGCAACATAGCCGCCGCATGATACGGTAACCTGTGGTCTGAATTTCCGAAGGATGTTCGCACTCTGAATCAGGCTGGTGATCAGTTTAAAAGGGAATAAAAGGTTCTTGAGCGTTAATCTTCGATGAAACCCGCTGATCCAGACATTAACGATCTCATAACCGGCTTTAGGAACAGCAGTCCATTCCATATGATTTTTAGTCCCAACAAAGAGTATTTCAGCATTCTGATGCTCAGAACGGATGGCATCTGCAATAGATATTGCTGGATATACATGTCCGCCTGTTCCACCGGCAGCGATCAGTATTCTTGGATTATCCATAGAATATGGTCCTCCTGTCCCGGTGATGTTTTGAAATATTCAGTAGTATGCCAGCCATAAATCCGGCAAACAGCATGCTGGTTCCGCCATAGCTTACAAAAGGCATTGGAAGCCCAGTTACAGGCAGCAGTCCGGAAGCCACCCCTGCATTTACAAATCCGTACATCACCAGGGTAAGCGTACAGCCTACAGCAAGCAGCATTCCAAGCTGGTCTTCTGCATTTCTGGCAATGAATACCACACCGCGTATCAGTATAAGTGTGAACAGGAATATGAGTGACATTGCACCAAAGAGTCCGTATTCCTCAGCAATGATGGCAAAAATAAAGTCATTATACGGAGCCGGGAGAAAATCTCTCTGTGAGCTTTTACCTATTCCAACTCCAAGCAGTTCACCCCTTGCAATAGCGATATGAGCCTGCTGTGCCTGATAACCGCTGCCGTTTAGGGTCTTCTCAGTTTCAATATGTTTGATCTGTTCAACATACTGTTCAATACGATCTAATCTGTTGGCAGACTGATTGATCAGCAGGAATCCACCAAGAATTCCGATAGAGACCAGAGTTCCAAGTTGCAGAATACTTATACGTCCCACGAACATCATTACAAAACAGATGGCCATCAGGATACCGGCGCTGCTGAAATCTTCAATTCCGATCAGCCCGCAGGTTATGACCACCCAGAATAAGATCGGCATGAAAGATTTTTTGAGATCTTTGACGTATTCCTGCTTTTCACTCAGCAGTACAGCAACATGAAGTAGTAATGCCACCGTGGCGATCATGGAGGGCTGGAAGTTAACCCCGCCCACATTCAGCCAGCGTTTTGCCCCGAATTGTTCAGTTCCGAAGATCATTACCCCGACAAGCAGCAGCCAGCTTATGATCATAAATAATCTGCTGAACTTGGCCAGTACATGATAATTAAGCTTAGAAGTGAACAGCATTCCAAAAAATGCGATCCCCAGCTTGATCAGGTGACCCACGATCATCTGACTAGCGGTAGTGGAGTTGCTTTCAGCAAAGAAAGCAATAGAGGAATACACTGCCAGCGATCCGAATATCATCAGAATGATCACCGCCATCAACAGGATGCGGTCGCTGCCCTGCGTACGGTTATCAATATCTTCAGGCGAGGTGCCTATGATATTAGAAATATTGCTATGTGGACTGGTGTATATCATTCAGTGTTGTCAGGTGGACTTACAGTTTGTTTACTTCTTCTTTGAAAATGATTCCGCGGTGTTCATAGCTGTCGAACATATCGAAGGAGGCACAGGCAGGACTCAACAGAACCACTTCTCCGCGACGTGCTACTCTCTGGGCCGAACGAACTGCTCCACCCATGGTCTCAACCCGTACAAAATTCGGAGCCACTTTTCCCAGCTGTTCTTCGATACGATCTCTTGATTCACCGATAGCGATCAGCGTATGCACCTTACTCCTGATCTGAGGGATAAGCTCTGTATAATCATTACCTTTATCCCGGCCTCCAAGAATCAGTACCACCGGTATATTGAAGCTGTCGAGGGCAAACCAAACGGCATTTACATTGGTTGCCTTACTGTCATTGATATATTTCACTCCGTCAACCGTTCTGACTTCCTCGAGACGGTGTTCAACTCCCGTAAATGAGCGGAGACTTTCTCGGATGGCCTCATTTTTGATCTCTGCAGCTCTTGCTGCTAGCGCGGTGGCAAGACCGTTATTCAGATTGTGCTGGCCGGGTAATCCAACTTCCTCAACTGCCATGAGTCGTTCCTCAGTATTATTGATCTTAAAGATGATATTATTGTCTCTTACAAAAATTCCTTCCTCTACTTCCGTAGTAGAAGAAAAGGACAGGATCTTTGGAGCGGTGTCTTTCTGACTTAATTTTTCCGCATGCGACCGGATCAATTCATCGTCGTAATGGTAGATGAAGGTATCCTGATCATTCTGATTCTCCGATATGCGGAATTTGGAAGCCGCATAATTTTCCAGTTTATAATCATACCGGTCCAGATGGTCCGGGGTGATATTCAGGATCATGCTGATCTTTGGTTTAAAGCTTTCAATATGATCCAGCTGAAAACTGCTCACTTCCAGGATATAAGGTGGTTTGCCCGTGAGTACCTTTTCAGAAAAAGCATAACCTATATTGCCTGCCATGGTATGATCAACCCCGGCAGTCGTCCACAGGTGATCCAGCCATCTTGTAACCGTAGTTTTTCCGTTTGAACCAGTGATCGCGATGATCTCTCCTTCGGTAAACCAGGAAGCTACTTCAATTTCAGAATAGACTTTCTTTCCTGCATTCAGATAGTGCTGTACGGGTGCTGCTTTAGTTGGAACACCCGGGCTCACCACAGCGAAGTCAGCATTCAACGCTTTTTCACTATGACCGCCATCTTCAAAAGCGATACTATGCTCTTTCAAGACCTTTTTCCGGGATTCTGTAACAGTACCTGCTTCAGTTACATACACATCAGCTCCTTTCTCCTTTAGCAGGAGAGAGGCCCCAATGCCGCTCCTTGCAGCTCCGATCACGACGATATGTTTATTCCTGATATCGGTCATCGGATCTTTAGGGTTAGTAAACTGATGATTCCAAGCAGTACGGATATGATCCAGAACCGGACTACGATCTTTTGTTCCGGCCATCCTTTCTTTTCAAAATGATGGTGGATCGGAGTCATTAAGAAAACTCTTCGTCCCTCGCCATACCTGGCCTTAGTATATTTGAAATAGCTGGTCTGTATAATCACAGAAAGGGTCTCAAAAAAGAAGACCCCGCAAATAAATGGTAATAATAATTCCTTGTGCAGCATCAGTCCCAATGCCCCGAATGCTCCGCCCAGGGCAAGGGATCCCGTGTCTCCCATGAACACCGAAGCCGGGTTACTGTTATACCACAAAAATCCGATAGCGGCCCCGATCAGTGCTGCGCAAAAAATGGTCAGCTCACCGGAACCCTCCAGGTACATGATGTCCAGATAACCTGAGGTGTCTACACGGCCGGATACATATGCATAGATCGCAAAGACCAGTCCGCAGATACCTGAGATACCGGTTGCAAGTCCGTCGAGTCCGTCCGTCAGGTTGGTGGCATTACTCACTGCGGTAATTACAAAAACAGCTACTCCCAGATAGATGAATGCCCCAATATTTTCACCGAAATAAGCATAATCGATGTTTACATTCTTAAGAAATGGTACCGTCGAAAGGGTGTTAACCAGTTCAAAATCGGGATGCAAATACAGTACAGCTCCGGTGATAAGTCCCACCAGAACCTGGCCTGCGATCTTGAACCTGCCGGCGAGTCCGCTTTTATCTTTCTTGACCACTTTGATATAGTCATCAATGAAACCTACGATACCGAGTGAAAGAGTCACGAATACGATCAGCCAGCCATATATGGAACTCATCTTGATCCAGAGCACAGATGGGATCACTATTGCAAGAATAATGATCACGCCTCCCATAGTTGGGGTAGAGCCCTTTGCCAGATGATGATCCAGCCCAATATCATCGCGGATGGTTTCTTTGAGCTGTAATTTACTCAGCCAGCTGATGATCCTTCTTCCGATGATCAGGCTGATCACCAGAGAGGTTACAGCAGCCAGAGCTGTGCGTGTGGTAATAAATGCAACTGCACCGGTTCCGGGAATACCGTAGGTCTGATCCAGCCATGTAAACAGATCATATAACATCAGTTTACCTCCCCGGATCTTTGCATTAAAAATTCAAGGGCTACTTGTCGGTCATCAAAATTATGACGAACACCATTGACCTCCTGATAGGTCTCATGACCTTTTCCTGCGATCAGTACAATATCATTGTCCCCGGCTTCACTGATAGCAAATCCTATTGCTTCTTTTCTGGAAGAGATACTTTTTACTTTTTCCAGATTCTCAAAACCGTTCACTATATCGGCGATGATAAGATCCGGGTTCTCGGTTCGGGGATTGTCACTGGTCACGATCACTCTGTCTGCGATCTGCTCAGCGATCTGTGCCATTTCAGGCCGTTTTGAGGTGTCACGGTCACCACCGGCGCCGAATACCACGAATAATTTCTGATCTTCTTCTCTGATCTCATGCAGGGTCTCAAGTACATTCTTGAGGGCATCCGGCGTATGTGCATAATCCACGATCACATTAGGACCCTCGCCCTCAGTCATTACTTTTTCCATGCGTCCGGGAGCACCGGGTGCCTTGGTCAGTGCCTTTGCGATTTCATCAGGACTGAATCCCAGTGACTCACAGATCAGGAAGGTCATTCCGACATTATAGGCATTGAAATCACCAACCAGAGGACTTCTGAGTTCTCTTTCCCCTATACTGAGTACCAGACCTCCCGGAGTATTTTCTTTTATCTCAGACGAGCCATCCTTGAAACTCAGTTCGCGGATCTTTGCATTGCAGTCGCCGGTCATAAAGGCTCCATATGCATCATCTGCATTTATAATTGCAAATGAGGAAGACGGGAGGTCATCGAACAATAATTTTTTAGCCCGTGCATATTCTTCCATTGAGTCATGATAATCCAGGTGATCATGACTCAGATTAGTGAAGGCTCCAACTGAAAACTCGACACCGGCGGTACGGTATTGGTCCAGGGCGTGAGAAGAGACTTCCATTGCCAGGTAATCAGAACCTGCGCTGGCCATGCGTCTCATGTCTGCGGCCAGTTCGATAGGATCTGATGTAGTCAGCGCACTATCCTCTGCCTGATCCAGAATTCGCTTATTCACGGTACCAAGAAGAGATGTTTTCTGTCCCAGTTCTTTCAATACCTGATATACCAGAGTAGCCGTGGTCGTCTTACCGTTAGTACCGGTGATACCAATGATCTTCATTTCTTTTGCCGGCTCACTGTAAAACGCCTGAGCGATAAGTCCGGCCAGTTTTCGGCTCTCTTCGACTTCCATTATACAAACCTGGTCATCATCAGTATAGAAAGTTTCTTCACAGATAATGACATTTGCGCCATTCTGGATGGCATCTTCAATAAACATATGCCCATCCACTTCGGTACCGCTGATAGCCAGAAATGCCGAACCGGGTTTTGCTTTACGGGAGTCTATGCAGAACGAAGTGACCTCATCAACAGCATCAATATTGGTGATGTGCAGAGGCTTACAGATCTCTATGAGGGCTGCTGTATTCAACTTATTTTTTCAGTCCTGCAGTTAGGGTTTCCAGTGATTTAGCTTTACCGCGCACAGTTACGGTATAACCCTGGCGGAGGTACTGTCCTGCCCTGGGGTATTGGGCAAACACAGTACCACTGCCAACGATAGTAGTCTTTAAACCGGACTGGTTTAAAAGTGTAACCGCCTGTCTGATATTCATTCCACTCAGGTCAGGGACCAGTGCATAGCCTTCTTTGACATTTGCACTATCCTGATGAGCATAAGTTTCTGAAAGGGTCAGTTTAATTTCTTCACCGGAACTAAGGGCAGTTCCTGCTTTGGGTTCCTGAGAAAGGACATAACCCGACCGGCCTTCCACATCATAGGATAATCGAAAGGTGTCCAGCAGGTCCTCAGCATCATCAATATTCATTCCTTTCAGCGATGGGACCGTAGCAAAAATCGGTTCTTCAGTATCTTCCTTTGCGATCATTTCATGCTGAATATCTCCGTCCAGACCGGCAATTCTCTTGGCTATATTTCCGAAGACCGGAGCTGCAACAATCCCGCCATAACCAATAATGGGTTCATCCAGAAGGATGAGGCATACATATTTAGGGTCATCTACCGGGAAGAATCCCACAAATGAGCCGCGGTAACGGCTTTCATAGCGGCCCTCTACTACTTTCTTTGCTGTTCCGGTCTTTCCTGCAATTCGCAATCCGTTAACTTTAGCGGAAGCCCCGGTACCGGAATCAGCTACAACGCTTTCAAATACCGGTAGTAATTTTTGAATGGTAGATCTTTTGGCAACTCTCCGGATTGAAGTAGGCTCGTGCACATAAACTGCATTTCCCTGTTCATCCTCGATCCTTTCTACCACGTAAGGTCGCATCATGGTGCCACCGTTCGCAAAAGCAGCATAAGCCTGAGCGATCTGGATAGGGGTGGTCTGAACCTCATACCCATGCGATAACCACGGTAAGCTAACCCCGCTCCAGTCAAATGGTTTGGCCAGTGCACCGCTTTCCTCGCCGCTGATGTCCACATTGGTTGGGGTGCCGAAACCCAGATTTCGGGCATACTGATAAAAGACATTCTTGTCGAGGCGCATGGCGATGTCTGCTACCGCGATATTGGAAGACTTCTGGATGACTTCCTGGAAGTTCATATCGCCCAGGGGATCGTGATCTCTGAGTGGCTGGCCATGGATCACTTTTACTCCGTTCTCCGGGGTTTCGAAGATCTCCTCAAAACTGACAACACCCTGCTCAACAGCAGCTATGGCTGTAACCAGCTTAAAGGTGGAACCCGGCTCCATGATGTCAGAAATAGCAAAATTCCTGCGGTTCTCGTCATCATCACTGCCCGGGTAATTAGGATCATAAGTAGGATAGTTAGCAATAGCCTTGATGGCTCCGGTCCGCGGATCCAAAATAATACCGGTTCCGTATTTGGCACTGAACTGCTCAACCCCGGATTGTAATTCATCCTCAAGAATGGCCTGTATATAAGTATCGATGGTAGTGTGAAGGGAGTGGCCGTTTTCAGGAAGTTTCTTGGGAGACCCTACGTATTCATAGATCCGGTTAAAGGCGTCTTTCCGGACAATCCTGGACCCGTCAGTACCCCTCAGCTGGTCATTATAAAAGGATTCCAGTCCGGTACGACCATTCATCTCATGATTCACAAAACCGAGAGCGTGCGATGCGAGTGTACCGAAGGTGTATTTGCGCCGGTAATTCTCTTCTATGATTAGGCCCGGAATATCCAGTTTTTCGATCTCATCTTTGTCCAGTACCGACAAATTCTTATCCAGAACGATATATCGGGACCATTCCGGGGCATCCTTGAATTTCTTATAGTAGACCGAGGAGCTTTGTCCGCTGAGTTCAGCCAGTTTGTTGCTGATCTGTCGGATATGGGCATCATTGAAGCCTTTTATCTTAGGATCAACGGCGATCTTATAGTCTACTGCATTGGTAGCAAGCAGAGTGCCCTTGGCATCATAAATATTGCCCCGCTGAGCAGGAATTTTAATTGATTCGGTAGCCTGCTTGCTCCAGAGCGTACGAAGCCCGTCTCCCTCAAGGAAGTTTAATCTGAAAAGCTGGAATCCTAAAGCAAACGGTATCAGCAATACGAATCCCAGGACAATAAACATGCGACCCAAAATAGCAGACCTATGATCCATTTTTACTCCCGTACTGTAATGACCTGATCGGCAGGTCCTCCGTCAATAAATCCTTCACTCTTTGCTTTTCGATAGATCTCTGCAGGACCTACCATTTTATTATAGTTCAGTTTCAATTCATCATATTGAGACCGGACTTTGTTGTACTCACTTTCTATCTGCTGTACTTCTTCCAGTAATTGCTGGGTCTGAAATACATTGGTCAGATATACAAAACCAAACAGCCCTATCAGTAAACTTCCCACAATGATCTTCCAGGGCTTGAAAGAGGGTACTTTTAACTTCTTATTAGGAGCATTAGCTGCCTTTCGGGTACCCATAGACCGAATGTTACCTTTAGAGTTGTCTGTAGGTACTCTTCTCAGGTTTGGGCGTATGTCTTTTTTCTTCAGCGGAGATTGAACGATCATTAGTTATCCTCCGCTACTTTTTCGGCAACGCGCATTTTAGCACTTCTGGCAGCCGGATTATTATTGACCTCTTCTTTCGAAGGAGTAATTACCTGTTTGTTCAGGGCATTGATCGGGCTCAGGGGGTTCCCGTAAAAATCCTTCTCAATTTTGCCCTCAAGATTCCCGGATCTGAAAAAATGTTTGACTATGCGGTCTTCCAGTGAATGATAAGAGAGAACTACGATCCTGCCCCCTGGTTTCAGAAGATCCAGTGATTGTACCAGTACCTCTTCAAGCATCTTCAACTCACGGTTCACTTCGATCCGGATGGCCTGAAACACTCGTGCGAGCGTTTTAACTGCAAACCTTTCCGGTACCATTGACCGGATCACTTTAGCAAGATCTCCGGTGGTTTCAATAGGTCGTGCTGCAATGATCTCTTTGGCAATTTCCCTGCTGGCCCTTTCTTCACCATAGTGAAAGATCAGGTTCTTCAGGGGCTCATAATCGTATTCATTTACAACCTGATAGGCAGTAACTCCTGATAAATTACCCATCCTCATATCGAGCGGGCCGTCTTCCTGAAATGAAAATCCTCTTTCCCCTTCTTTGATCTGATGAGTGGATACTCCCAGATCTAAAAGGATTCCGGCTACCTGTCCGTGGATTTGGGGAGGTAGGAGGGTGGACAGGTAGCCAAAATTGCCTTTTATGGGATAAAATCTTGGGTCGTGATTCAGTCTTTCGCCGGCTGCTTCCAGGGCCTCGTCGTCCTGATCGATGCCGTAGAGTTGCCCTTTTTCGCTTAACAGGGAAAGGATTCTTTCCGAGTGACCGCCTCCGCCCAAGGTGCCGTCTATATAAATTCCGTCCGCGTCTGTTACCAGCGCTTCTGTGGTTTCATTGAGCATCACCGGGATATGTTCGTAGTATGTCGTCATCTCAGCGATCATTCTCGTCCGGTTCTTCGCTCATTACTTGTTCAAAGATCTCTTCAAAGGCGCCTTCTTCAAGGCTTTCATCAGCCTTCTGCAGTTCTTCCGGATCCCATACCTCTATGTATTCGCCCATTCCCAGGAATACGGCTTTACTATCCAGCCCGGCATACCCGGAATGATCAGCAGGGATTGCAATTCGGTTCTGCTTATCGAGACTTACGTCTTCTGCGTAGCGCAGGAAATTTCTTTTTGCGAGTCGGCCTTTTTTAGAAAAAGAGTTTATCCGGGATAATTTTCCCTCTACATTCCTCCATTCGTCCTCCGGATAAAGATACAGGCATGGTTCCTGTCCGCGGACTACTGTAAAGCGTTCCTGTGCATCAGGGCTGAGTGCTTTACGCAGTTTCGCAGGGAAGGCCACGCGGCCTTTGGAATCTATACTATGCTCGTATTGTCCTTTGAAACTTGGCATTGATTGCTAATAATTACAGAGAAAAGAGACAATCCCCACTATCTCCCACTTCACCCCACAATGTACCCTAAAGTACCACTTAGTGTCAAGACCTTTTCTCTAGATTATGCAAAAAGAGCGGATTAGCCTCTACCGCCTTTATAAGCTGGTTTTTTTGGTGATCAGAAGTACGCCTTCTTATAGGTCTCAGATAAGTATTAGCACAGATATGATGCCGGTGGGAGAGAATGGAGGATTTCTGCAGTCAGAAGTGGTACAAAGTGGGAGACTTTTTTCATAAGAGATCAGAAATACGAGAGGACCTTACTATATCACTATATTTCCATATTATATGCTCTCATTAATAAAGCCTTCAAACTGCCATATGATCAGAACTGCATTATTTTTTTTACTGCTTATAATACAGACACTCCAGGTAAGTACTGCCCAGGATCGAATGAGGATGAGGGATTATGGAATTAAGACCGGCATCCTTACACCGGGCAAGTGGAATGCAATAACGGACGTAGAAGGAGTATCCGTGGGGCATCACACATTGATCAAAGGTGACAGTATTCATACAGGGGTTACTGTGATCATGCCGCATTCGGAAGATCTTTATCGCAGAAGGGTGCCGGCGGCTGTATATGTTGGTAATGGCTATGGAAAAGCGCTGGGCTTTACTCAGGTTCGGGAGCTCGGGGAGATCGAGACACCGATCGGTCTGACGAATACCCTGAGTATTCACTCCGCAGCCAATGGTATAGCAGATTACATGCTGACCCGGGAGGGGAATGAGAATATCAGGTCCATAAACCCGGTAGTGGGAGAGACCAACGACGGGTATTTAAATGATATCAGAAAGCGTGTGGTAAATAAGGAGCATATATATAGAGCCATAAATGATGCTGCAAGTGGTCCGGTAGCAGAAGGGAATGTCGGAGCAGGAGCAGGGACCCGGGCTCTGGGTTTTAAGGGTGGGATCGGTACTTCATCCCGGGTGCTCCCGAAACGTTATGGTTCCTATACGGTGGGAGTGCTAGTTCAGTCAAACTTCGGAGGAATACTTACTATTGACGGAGTACCGGTGGGAGAAGAAATGAAGAATCATTACCTATCAGGTCAGGTCCCATATGATGTGGATGGCTCTTGTATGATCATTGTAGCCACGGATGCACCACTGAGTGACCGTAACCTGGAAAGACTGGCAAAACGGGCTTTTTTAGGGATCGCAAGAGTGGGTGGATTTGCATCAAATGGTTCCGGAGATTATGTGATCGCATTTTCCAATAACAAGCAGGTACTGCGCGGCAGGTCGGAGAACGGGTTGCGGGAAATCACAGATCTGGATAACAATGCATTGACTCCGCTGTTTTTGGCGGCGGTTGAAGCTACCGAAGAAGCTATCCTGAATTCTCTGTTTATGGCCGAAACTGTGGAGGGTCACCGTGGATCACAGGAAGCCTTGCCTGTTGACGAGGTCCTGGGGATCATGCGGAAATACGGGGCAATTGAATAGGACCCATCCCTTTAAAATTACCCAACGATCTCCCCAAGCAGACCCGCTGCGGTAACTTCCTTTCCTGCTCCGGGACCCTGTATTGCGATCGGGTATGTAGGGTACCTTCGCGTGTAGATCTGTACCAGGTTATCTGTACCCTGCAGATTAGCTAATGGAGAATCCTGACGGACTTCTTCTACACCGACACGGATCCCTTCATCAGAAAAACTACCCACATACCTTAGTTTGCGGTTATTGACCAGAGCCTGAGCATTCCGGCTTTTCCAGTGACCATCATATTCTGCAATTTCATGTATGAAGTCATGCAGGGAATGGTTGATTAGTTTTTCTGGGACCAGTGTATCAATAATGATATCACTCATCTCAAATGAATAACCACAGGTGCGGGCCATGATCAGAAATTTTCTCGCAACATCAGTTCCTGAAAGGTCATCACGGGGGTCGGGTTCTGAATAGCCAAGCTCCCTTGCTTGGAGGATTGCATCGCTGAATGAAGCTCCCTGTTCGATCTTATTAAAGAGATAAGTCATGGTTCCTGATAATACACCGCTCACTTTTACTACTTTATCCCCTGAATTGATCAGGTTATTGAGAGTGCTTATTACAGGCAGACCGGCTCCGACCGTGGTCTCATACTGATATTTGGTATGATTTTGATCTGCCAGCTGTACCAGTGAATTGAAATAAGACTGATCCAGCGTGTTTGCAATCTTACTGGGAGTTACTATTCGAATTCCGTTTGCCAGCAGAATCTCGTAGCATAAAGCTGCTTCACGGCTGCCGGTAGCATCTACGAATACAAGGTCCTGGTAGGATGAACAGATCAGTTTTTCAGAGATCTGGTCCCAGTTCGTTGCTTCCGCATGATTCTCTACAATACTGTTTTGGGGCCAGAACGTATTGGTACTGTTACAATATCCTATGATCCGGATCTCAAATTTATGATGTTCGAGTTCCCGGATCTGTTTAATGAGGGTGCTGCCCACGGCCCCGATACCTGCGATGAAAAGAGGTATTACTGTTTTGGCTGGTTCGGAATCCGGATTAGATCTATAGCTGGATTTAAGTGCCAGGTTCATGATTTTATCTTCTCCTGATGGTGTTCTAAAAATGATTGTATATAGGTGCCAAGGGTTTCGAATTCGATCAGAAATGCATCATGACCAAAGTCGGATGGCATGATCTTAAACTCAGAATCCGGTATGTTTTTGTGCAGCTCTTCCTGTTCATGGATCGGATAAAGCAGATCACTTTCTATGCCAACGATCAGTACCGGGATTTTCAGTTGGGTTAGAACCTCCTGAAAAGAGCCCCGGTTTCTGCTGACGTCATGACTGTCCATAGCCCGGGTCAGGTAGTGGTAAGTCAGTGCATCAAATCTTTCGGTCAGCTTAAGTCCCTGGTAATCCAGATAGGACTCCACCTGAAAGCTTCCTCCGGGGCTCTGAAGATTCCGCCCGAATTTTTCTTCATAATTATGGGGACATCGATAAGTGATCATAGCCATCGCTCTGGCTGCAGCAAGTCCGCTGACAGGAGGATCGGATGGATCATAATATCCGTCATTCCATTTCGAGTCAGCGTATAATGCTTTACGCTGAGCATGACTGATTCCTATTGCCCACGGACTGTGAGCTTTCCCCATGGCAATGAGTACCGCGGACCTCACACGCTGATCCATAAGGGCGAATTCGAGTGCGGTCATGCCGCCCATAGAACTGCCGATCACGGTCTGAATTCCTCGGATCTCCCATTCATCCAACAGTAATTGCTGAAAAGTGACCAGGTCCCGGATACTCAGGTCCGGAAAATCAGCCCGGAAGGGGTCCCCGGTTTCAGGATTGATATCCCATGGCCCGGTTGAGCCATAACAGCTTCCGGGCACATTGATACAGAGTATGAACTGCTTATCAAGGTCAAAGAGACCACTGTTAAACAACCCGCTGAACCATTCATCGGCTGCTGCATGCCCGGTTAAGGCATGACAGATCAGGACCACATTATCCTTAGGCTTATTCAGCTTACCCCATGATTTCCATGCGATCTTTACCTGTTTGAAAACATGACCGGATTCGGTGGTCCAGGACCTGTTAAGTTCAGTAATGCTTATTCCGTCGTTCATTGGTGAATTATTTTAGTCAAATAAGGGCTGATTCAGATTCTATACCGGCGAATGCCTGCTCAAAATCCGCGATTATATCATCGATATGTTCTATTCCTACAGATACACGAATGAGGTCTTCCGTGACTCCACTTGAAGCTTGTTCTTTCTCGGTCAGCTGCTGATGAGTGGTTGAGGCCGGATGGATCAGTAACGTTTTTGCATCACCTACATTAGCGAGATGGCTGGATAACTCCACTCGCTCAATAAAGGTCCGCGCTGCTTCGTAACCACCTTTCACACCGAAGGTAAAGACAGATCCGAATTTCCCTTTTTTGAGGTATTTCAGTGCACGATCGTGATAATCATGATCTGGAAGTCCGGTGTAATTGACCCACTCAACCAGTTCATGTTCATTAAGCCATTTGGCAAGTTTGAGTGCATTTTCATTATGCCGCTCTATTCTTAGTGATAATGTTTCCAAACCCTGCAGCAGCAGGAAACTATTGAAAGGAGACTGTGACGGCCCAAAATCACGCAATCCTTCTACCCGTGCACGTATGGCAAAAGCAATATTTCCAAAGGGTGCGTCCTCGCCAAATACATCCCAGAATCTAAGTCCGTGATAGGATGGTGAAGGTTCGGTAAAGAGAGGATAGTTACCATTACCCCAGTCAAAGTTTCCGCCATCGACGATGATGCCGCCAATGGATGTGCCATGACCTCCGATCCATTTAGTAGCAGAAGCGGTTACCACATTGGCTCCGTGCTTCAGAGGTTGTACGACTGCTCCACCGGCTCCGAATGTATTGTCAACAACCAGTGCTATCCCGTGTTTCCGGGCTAGTTCGGATAATCCCTCAAAATCAGGGACATTTCCCCGTGGATTACCCAGAGACTCCACATAGATAGCTTTCGTGTTCTCATCAATATGTTTGGCAAAGGATTCTATTCGGTCCTCTTCAGCAAAGCGAACATCAATTCCGAGGCGTGGAAGAGTTACTTTAAACTGATTGTAAGTTCCTCCATACAGGAACTGGGTAGAAACTATGTTATCCCCTTTCTGGGCAAGGTTAGTGATCGCGAGAAATTGTGCGGCCTGTCCTGAAGAGGTGGCTACTGCAGCTGCACCGCCTTCGAGTGCGGCAACTCTTTTCTCGAATACATCGGTGGTCGGATTCATGATCCGGGTATATATATTGCCGAATTCCTTGAGTGCAAAGAGATCTGCTGCATGTCCTGTATTGTTGAAATTATATGAGGTGGTCTGGTAGATCGGGACCGCTCTTGATCCTGTGGTTGGGTCGGCTTCCTGACCTGCATGAAGCTGAAGGGTTTCAAACTTATAATCGGGTTTTTGATTTGAATCAGACATTTGATTTATGATTTAGTTGGTTTTGATTGATCAATAAAAAAGCCCCTTCCGGGGGTGAATCCGAAAGGGGCCTGATAAATCAAGTCTGTTCGAACTCATCTTTCCCTTTGGCACAAGTACCTTCGGGCAGGATGTAGCACCTTCTCCGCGACTGAAGGGCCGCGGACGGTTGCCAAGGCTTCATAGGGCCTGATCCCTCCACCTTTCTTTATGAGAATGCAAAGCTGTTTATGAAAAAGTCAGAAATTATATCTAACAAAAAAGCCCTTCTGTTTGCATTCAAAAGGGCTTTTTAAAAAAAAATTAGTCAGACAAGGCCCTTCAGATGTGCATCTTGCACATATACATACAGCACATGGCTGAAGTTAAGAGGGCGATATTTGTCTTAGAAAATTTCATTGTTCACAAGCTAACAGAGTTTTTTAAGCGGAACAAATAATTTTTTAGATGTGAGTTAATTCGGTCACTTGGTATCGAATGGCAGCTATTAAAAAACTAGTACCCGAGATTCCGGACCCAGTTCTCGTCTTCTCTCCATTTCTCTCTTACTTTCACATGCAGGTCCAGAAAGACCTTACGGCCAACAAAGTCCTCGATCGATTTACGGGCTTCGGTTCCGAGTTTCTTAATCGCCCGGCCGCCTTTACCGATCAGCATTCCTTTTTGAGAATTACGGTTAACAATGATATCTGCACTGATATAATCCAGGTCTTCCCGCTCTTCATATTGCACGATCTCCACCGTACAGGAATAAGGGATCTCCTCATGATACTGCAGAAAGATCTGCTCCCTAACCAGTTCAGAAGCAAAGAACCGGACCGGGTGTTCACTCAACTCGTCTTTAGGATAAAAGGGAGGTCCTTTGGGAATATGTTCTTTGATCACCTTTAAAAGGCCGTCGATATTAACCCCTTGCAAGGCGGAAACAAACACGGTCTCGGTGAATTCAAACCGTTCGTTTAGCTCCTTAGCCAGTGCTTCCACTTCTTCCTGTTCTTTAAGATCGATCTTGTTGATCAGCAGGATGACCGGTTTTCGGAGATCTTTCAGAGCCTGGAAAGCATGATCGGGAAGCTTTCTCTCGCCGGCTTCAACAATGAACAGAATTACATCCGCATCCATCTCAGCCTTTTCCACAAAACGCATCATGGCTTTTTGCAGTTCATACTTTGGTCGTATGATTCCGGGAGTATCAAGAAAAATGATCTGAGCATCATCTTCAGAATGGATCCCGACTACCTGGTGACGGGTAGTCTGGGGTTTGTGCGTGGTAATAGATAGTTTGGTCCCCAGCAGTTTATTCATCAGGGTAGATTTTCCCGCGTTGGGTTTACCAATGATGGCGGCGTAACCGGATTTGTGTTCTATTTCACCCATGATCCTCCATGATCTTCAGGTATGCTTTTATAGTTTTATCTAGTCCCCAGAAAACGGACTTACTGATCAAAGCATGTCCAATACTGATATCATTCAGATACGGTACCTCTTTTATGAGTTCCGGCAGGTTATCCAGGTTCAGCCCGTGTCCGGCATTTACTTTCATGCCGAGCTCGTGAGCCAATTCTGCAGCAAGTTTAAGTCGGTTCAATTCGGTTTTCCCGGAAGCTTCGTCCGCTGCGTTAGCATAATTTCCGGTATGCAATTCGATAGCTCCGACACCAAGTTTATGTGCTGCCAGAATATCAGTCTCATTTGGATCCAGGAACAGACTGATCTCGATACCATTTAGAGCTGGGATGACTCTTTTCTCATAATCTTCATAGACTGCCTCCATATTGAGCCCGCCTTCTGTGGTCAGTTCTTCTCTTCCTTCGGGGACCAGGGTGCATAAATGAGGTTTGATCTCATTACAGATCCTGATCATTTCATCGGAAGCGGCCATCTCAAAGTCCAACGTACCGGAGACGGATTTCTTCAGTCTGAATACATCATCATCCTGAATATGACGTCGGTCACCTCTTAAATGGAATACGATTCCTGATGCTCCAGCTTTCTCACAGATCCGCGCTGCGTCCACCGGGTCCGGATAGCCTTCACCCCGTGCATTGCGCAATGTCGCAACATGGTCAACATTTACAAGTAGTTGCATAAAATTAGTTCGGAAAAATGTTCGATTTTATGTTAAAATAGCCATATCCCTGTATATTTACAGGGTATCAATCACAGACGGTATGCAAAAAAATGTCAGGCTATTATTATTCCTAACCATTATTACAGGCGCGTCGTGCGGTGTGGTTAAAAGAGGGACTATTCCCTGGGAAGATGCCGGACGAAATGAGACAGCGAGTACGGATAACAACTCTGATAAGGGTACATTTACACCACCGCCGGTCATCTCTGCTTTTTCGATGGACCGGGAAGGGGACAGTAAGGAAGTGGCAGCAATGAAATCTGCCTTAAAAGCTGCATATGATGACTGGAAGGGAGTCCCTTACCGCCTGGGCGGTTATAGTTTTAACGGAGTAGACTGCTCAGCTTTTATGCAGATCGTGTTTCGTGATTACCTTTCCAGTGATCTGCCGAGGACCACGGAAGAACAGCTGGATTATGGACAATCCATAAAGAGGAATCAGATCACGACCGGTGATATGGTATTCTTCAAAACGGGTCGAAGAACCCTTCATGTAGGAGTAATGGTGAACGAGCAGGAATTCATGCATGCTTCTACAAGCTCCGGCGTTATGATATCCGGTCTTCAGGAAAGATACTGGCAGGATGTGTTTCTCACAGTTCGCCGGATACTATGATCAGCGGTTTTCAAACAGGTGCATTATCATCGAAGTGTAGTCTTCGCTTAGGTTGATTTTTCTCCGCTTCATCATTGCTTCCATAGCTTCAAGGGCCTTTTTCGGCAGATAGGTCTGAATGCCATCATCACCCAGCCACGAAAAGGAAGGGATGAATTTTGGAGGAAATCCGGATGTAAAGATATTTGAGGAAACACCACATATGGTTCCCGTATTCAGCATCGTGTTGATGGCTGTTTTAGAATGATCGCCCATAATAGTGCCAAGAAACTGCTGTCCGGTTTCAGTGTCCTCACCGGTTACCCAGTCCTTAATTCTTACCGGGGAATAATTATTTTTAAGGTTTGAGGTATTGGTATCCGCTCCCAGGTTACACCATTGACCCAGAATGGAGTCACCCACATAGCCTTCATGAGCTTTGTTGGAGTACGAGTGAAAAATGCTTCCGGAAATCTCTCCGGCAACTTTACAAACCGGACCTATACTGGTGCCGCCATAGATCCTTGCCTTCATTTTTACCACACTTCCTGCACCGATAGAAACGGGACCTTTCAGGATCGCCCCGGCTTCAATAGTAGCATCATCACCAATGTAAACCGGTCCCTCTTCAGCCATAATGATCACGCCGGGCTCGATCGATACATTATTTCCAATGAAGCAGTTTTCTTTACCTTTAATTATCAGGTCTTCAGGATAGTTTTTTGGATCAGCCGAATGCGGGTTGAGAATCTTTATATCGTTAACAATTTCGTCTTCATTATGAACAAGCAAGTCCCAGATATTTTCAATTGAACGTGCATGAGACCATTCATTCGTAGAAAAAGAGTTCAGGTCTGCTTTATTAGAAGAAAATAATTCAAGCTCATCAGAGTTTATAACGGCAGCGATCAGATATTGAGAATCTGTAAGTGCTTGTCTATCAGTGAGTTGAGAAATTGCATCACAGGTTTTCTGGTCAGGCAAGTATCGGCTGTTAATTACCAGCACTGCATTACCGGTAGTATTCTCTCCAGATTTAAAGACTTTTTGCATATAACTCTTTAAGTTACGCGAATACGAAACTGTTTTAAGGGTTTTCAACCATTTATCACGGATCGTAAGAATACCGGTCCTGAGATCATCGGTGGGTCTGGTGAGATTCAATGGCTGGAAACGGGAAGTGAGTTGGTCCTCAAAAAAATGTATATGCATAACTATTCAGGACAAAGAGATTGTTAGCGGGATCAATTCGTAATAATTCATGTAGAACTTAAATAAACTCTTATTCAATAGGTATAAAATGTGTGGAATAGTAGGATATATCGGGGATAAAGAAGCAAGCGATGTGATCATCAAGGGATTGAAGAGGCTGGAATATCGTGGATATGATTCAGCCGGAATAGCGATCATCAATGGCGAACTTCATATTAAAAAGGGAAAAGGAAAGGTTAAGAATCTGGAATCTATGATCAGAGGTGTGGCTAGTAGTCACATCGGAATCGGTCATACCCGATGGGCAACCCACGGCGAACCAAATGATATCAACTCTCACCCGCATGTAAGTCAGTCAGGTAAACTTGCGCTGGTCCATAATGGGATCATTGAGAATTATACCTCTCTTAAGAAAAAGCTGGAAAGTCAGGGTTATACATTTTATTCCGAAACCGATACGGAGATCATCGCAAAACTCATTGAGAGTTTTCTGGAGAAGAACCCGGATGACCTCAGGAAGTCGGTTCAGCTGGCACTTCTCCAGGTTACCGGGACTTATGGCCTGGCTATTATTCATTCAGATTTTCCGGATGAGATCATTGTAGCACGAAAAGGTTCTCCTCTCTTGCTAGGTGTGGGGGAGAATGAAATGCTGATCGCCTCCGATGCATCGGCTGTAGCAGAATATACCGATAAAGTTGTTTATCTGGATGACGGTGAGATCGCAGTGATCCGGAAAAGTGATTATACAGTGCAGTCTGCTGATGAGGTCGAGCTCACAAAGGAAGTACATGAGCTGGCACTCAGTCTGGAAGAGATCGAGAAGGGTGGATATGATCACTTCATGATGAAGGAAATATTTGAGCAGCCCCGCGCGATATCAGATTGCCTGCGCGGAAGATTGAATGTAGAAGAGGGAGAGATAACCCTTGGCGGAATCGATAAAGTTATGGATCAGCTGATCAACGCCAACCGGGTTGTGATAGCTGCCTGTGGTACCAGCTGGCATTCTGGGCTGGTAGGTGAATATCTGTTTGAATCACTGGCGAAAATGCCGGTAGAAGTCGAATATGCATCAGAGTTCAGGTATAAGGAACAGCTGATCGGTGAGGGGGATGTAATGATCGTGATCTCCCAGAGTGGAGAGACCGCAGACACTCTCGCAGCTCTCAGAGAAGCCCGTGAAAGAGGGGCTCTGGTACTTGGGGTTGTGAATGTTGTCGGATCAACGATTGCCCGGGAGACAGATGGCGGAGTATATATTCATGCCGGACCTGAGATCGGTGTTGCTTCAACTAAAGCCTTTACAGCACAAGTGACTGTGTTAGCGTTGATTGCGATTAAGGTTGCTCAGATGCGTGGAAAGCTGGACAAGGAAAGATCAAAAGCACTTATTAAGGAATTGAGTCATATCCCCCAAAAAATTCAGGAGATACTGGACCAGAGTGATAAGATCAAAAATATTGCAGATCTGTTTACGTACGCGCCTAACTTCCTTTATCTGGGCCGCTCCTATAGTTTTCCGGTAGCTCTGGAAGGAGCTCTGAAACTGAAAGAGATCTCTTATGCACATGCGGAGGGTTATCCTGCGGCTGAAATGAAGCACGGTCCCATCGCACTGATCGACGACATGATGCCTGTGGTGGTAATAGCAGCCACTCAGCATACTAACGATAAGATGGTTAGTAACATTGAGGAAGTAAGAGCCAGAAAGGGACGTATCATCGCGATCACTACACCCGGTAACGAAGAAGTTGCTGAGCTGGCGGAATTCACATTAACTGTTCCTGAAACCATGGATGAGTTAAGCCCGCTGCTTACGGTGATCCCTTTGCAGCTGCTGTCATACTATATTGCGGTCAATCGCGGATGTAATGTTGACCAGCCGAGAAATCTGGCAAAAAGCGTGACCGTTGAATAATGTGGATAAAATGTGATTAACTAAGCCCTGTGCAACGCGCAGGGCTTTTTTATTATCAGGGAAGCGGTTTTCCTGAATAAGTCTAAAAAAATAATTGTGGATAACTTGATTTTTTGTGGATAATTTGTTTCTATCCAACTGAAAGAACTTTTGCTATAATTACCCTGTCCCATGAATAACTGGAAAGCGCTGATCTTTAAGATCGTCATGCTAGTGCTGATCGTAATTGTGATGTTTACAGCCTGAGCAGATTATATTTTAACGCCCTTCTGAATATCGGCTCCAAGCTGCCTTGGATAGGAATATACTTTCACGTCATTTTTTTATTTAGCCAATTTCCGCCTACCTTCAATGGTATTATCAAATCAAAGAGATTCAAATGACTATCCTTGACCTTTCTTATCTGGTTGAGATCACAGACGGTGAACCGGGTGTAATGACCGAAATGATCCAGCTTGTAGTGGACGAAACGCCCAGACAGCTGGAAGATATACGCAGCAGTATTGAGCAAGAACAATGGGAAAAGGTCAGAGCCGAAGCGCATAAAGTTAAACCCATCTTTCTGTATGTAGGGTTAAATGAACTGAACCAAAAAATGCAGGAGATCGAAGAACAGGCCGGGGGTTCAAAAGATCTGAATACCGTAAAGACTCTTATAGGTGAAATCGAGGAAACCTTTAATGAGATCCTGCCTCAGCTCATAAAAAGAATGGAAGATATTTCAGGCTGATCTGTCAAGGACCATCTGTATGTGGTCTATTCCGTCTACTACATAAACCTCACCTTCTTCCTTGAAACCGAACTGATTGTAATAGGAAATCAGCGGTGCCTGAGCTTCTATCCTGATAAGGTCACATTCACATCGTTCTATGCTCCCCCTGATGAGCTCATGACCCAGACCGGTGGAACGAAATTCAGGATGTACAATGATTCGGCCTATGCTGCACTGATCTGCATATTTAGATCCGGGCTGAAAGATCCTGGAATAAGCTGCCAGCATATTATTTCGGTAGATCAGATAATGCATAGCCTCCGGATCATGCCCGTCTATGTCATCATAGGGACAGTTTTGCTCGAGGATAAAAACCTGTTGTCTCAGACGAAAAAGGTCATGTAACTGAACTGGTTTTAACTGGTCGAAGGAAGAATAGACCTGTTTATCTAAACTTTTATTCATTTGCTTCGTAAGGAGACCCGAAACATGAACAAAATGATTGAACTATGATCTGGGCCTGGTTAATTAACAGCGTTGCCGTATTTGCTACCGCAAAACTACTGAAAGGTGTTGAGATAAAAAATTTCTGGAGCGCCGTATTTGTTGCAGCCATTCTGGCGATCGTCAACGTATTCATAAAACCCGTATTGCTATTCTTTGGCTTACCCTTCATAATTATCACTTTTGGCTTATTCGTGCTGGTCATCAATGCATTACTGATCATGCTGGTTGATGAATTGGTGGAGGGCTTTAAAGTGAAAAGTTTTGGATGGGCGCTGATCTTCGGTCTGGTAATGTCTATTATCAGCTCCGTTTTAACGAGAATATTCTGATTGAATTAAGGCCGGTCACCCGGCCTTACTATCATTTTTAGCTGGTGTAGGTAACCCGGTATATCTTTCCGGAATGGTCATCTGATATTAACAGAGATCCGTCTTCCATCTGCAGAATAGATACCGGTCTGCCCCGGGTGTCGTCTTCACCCTGTAACCATCCGTAGATGAATGGTTCATAGCCTGTCGGATTCCCCTCATCATCAAAAGATACCATGGTTATCCGGTATCCTATCTTTTCAGAGCGATTCCAGCTCCCATGTTCTGCGATAAATGCAGTATTCTTATATTTTTCCGGGAACATGTCGCCGGTATAGAATATCACCCCCAGAGGAGCTACATGCGGTCCCAGTTCCCTTACCGGAGTCTTAAAATCCATGTTCATTGCCTGACCAGCTTCCCCGAATTCGGGATCCCAGATATCATTGCCATGAAGATAGGGATACCCGAAGTGCTGTCCCTTTTCGGTGATCTCATTAAGCTCACAGGGAGGGATGTCATCACCCAGCCAGTCACGCCCATTATCCGTGAACCACAGATTCCCGGTATCAGGATGCCAGGTAAACCCGACGGTATTGCGGATCCCTCTGGCTACGATCTCATGATCTGAGCCATCTGCATTCATGCGTGTGAGCGTGGCGAAATATTCATTTTCCTCTTCCATGTTGCAGATATTGCAGGGAGCGCCAATAGGTATATATAGCTTGTCGTCCGGGCCGAAAGCAATATACTTCCACCCGTGATGGGTTTCTTCCGGCATATCATCGGTAACCAGTACCGGCTCCAGGGGGTCCTCGAGATTATCATCAATATTGTCATACCTAAGGATACGATTAATTGCAGCAACGTACAGAGAACCATCTTTCCAGGTTACTCCGGTAGGCAAACGGAGATCCTCATCGATCAGGTATACTGTATCGGCTTTCATATCATTGTCACGGTCTACGACTGCATGGACCTTTCCTTCCTGCCTCGAGCCTACATAAATGATCCCTTCAGGACTCATGGTCATCTGCCGTGCGTTGGGCACATTATCCGCGAAGACTTCAACTTCAAATCCGGCAGGTGCTGATAGATACCCCAAAGAAATACTTCTTTCATTCTTTTCGTCAGCAGGTCTTTCTGTCTGGCAGGCAGTAAAAGATGCTGTTAAGAATATGATGATCAGTAATCGGATGGATTGTTTCATAAGGCTCCTTAATTATTATACAATACGGTGAATGCTATTCTCTTTTCAATTTTGTTACCGGAGTTCAGGTCTCTGAAGGTAATGATCATTTCATAATCCCCGGGCACCAGGCGGTTGCTTTCAATTTCCAGATCTTCCCTGATCTGAGGGGTATCAGCCGGAAAGTCGAGTGAGACCTGCAATGGATCTATTCCGGCTTCAGCAAATAAACCCTTGCTAAGCCCTTCAATATTATAGCTCACATTCAGGTCATACAATCCGCCTGAGTCCTGTACCAGGTTGTAGGCCTCAAAGTGAACAAACAGGTTATCTCCCTGGAAGATCTCACGGTTGTTCGAAACAACGAATGGAAAGATAAGATCGCCAACTGCAGAGCTATCATCCCGAAATCCAAGCACCAGGTCAGACACGATAAGATCTTTCCGGTTTGTTTTCAGGGGTTCTCTGAAATCGTATCCTGATGTTGAATAGGATCTCACAGCAGGATCAAAGGAAGTGTTTTCCTTAGGTCTTGAAGCCGGATGGTTGTTGATCAGGCTGGTTGTCAGAAGCGTACGCTGGTCTTTTCCGGGAGGATATATTTCAAACACGGAGGTGGTCTTTTCCTCATATCGGGAATCATCAAGAACCAGTGCAGGCTCATTTTCAAGACGCTGTATCACATTGTTTTTCTCATCCAGAACAGTAAGCTCATGACTAAATCGGTACCAGCCGAGTACATCATCATCTGCAGCTGATCCTGCAGATACGGTAGTCTCAGTTCCGAACATCCGCTCCTGGTTGAGAGACAGATCCTCAAAAAAGATCCTCTTTGGATCGCTTTCCACGATAAGTCTGGAGTAAGCCCTGCCACCTTCATCTATGAACCGATACTCATAGACATCAGCACCGATCTTATCTAATACTTTCTTATCTGTGGATATTTCTTCTGGCGCTTCGTTCAATAATATTCTGGTCTGATGCTCATTGGCAGACCGGAACCGGAGGGCAGATGACTGATCCCTGCTTCCGATATTGGTGGGGCTGACCATTTTGGTATACTCATAATCCAAATCTGTAAAGAGATCAGCGTAATATTTATCGGTAGTGGAGAACTTATTATAGTATATCCACTGGAGGATCATCCCGGGATTATAATACAGTACCTGAAATCCTGAGGTCCTGAAGTTATTGATCACATTTCTTTTTGAGATCGCGAAAGCACGGTCAGGAATGAGATCTTCGAGTACTACTACTTCTCCGAAGCCGGTTTCAGGGATCTCTCCGAACATGCGCACCACATTATTTGAGAAACCCTCTTCCAGCTCATCATAGATCCAGACCTCGTAAGGAGAATTCTCATGATAATTAAAGGCCTGCTGAGCAACGAATTCAGCCTGCTGGCGCCCGTAATCTGTTACGGCAAGCTGACGGGCCGCTGACTGCATTTCACCCATAGATACCTGAAGTACTCCCCGGACAATACGATCAGGCTGCCCATATTTGACGTAAGTGAAAGCTCTTTCATCGGCTTCAAAAACAGTGTCATTGCTTTTGTTAAAATACTTTTTCGAGTAAGCGATACGCTTCCAGTGTTCGATCAGTCTTTCGTTGTAGCTGGTTGCAGGAGTTGGGTCCATTGACTTCCAGAAATTCCGCAGATCTTCCAGGAGTTCCGGCTGATCCCTGTTCAATTTTCGTTCGAAAGAACTGAATTGCCGGTCTGAAAGCAAGGGCTGCAGGCGAAGAAGTTCATCATTCAGGATCTCTTTATGGTCACTGATCTTTTCACCCGACAATCCCCATAGATAAATCTCACTCGCTCTTTCGTGCTGACTGCTGATACCAGTCTCTGTGACGTACTTGATAAAATCAATGCCTAAACGGGGATCGGGAGCCGGGGAACTTCTAATGGAAGACAGAAGGCTGTTGAGTGAATCTGCGATCACACTGATATCAGGCTTGGGATCCTCATTTTGTGCATTTAATGCTCCCGGAAGCAATAGGGCAATGATCAACAGAGGGATTATGAATGCTATAGCTTTTTTCATGGGGTGTCAGGGTCTTAAACTACATTATAAGGCAGATCAGGAATGATTTAAAGAGGATTTTATTTTTTATGAGTGATATGAAAAAAAGAGCAATTGTCTGGTTTAGAAACGACCTAAGAATACACGATAACGAAAGCCTGATCAAGGCAGCTGAATATGATGAGGTGATCTTTCTCTACTGTTTTGATCCGATTTACTTCGGTCATACGGAGCATGGATTTCCAAAAACCGGTCCTCACCGGGGCAGATTTCTGCTGGAAAGTCTCGAAGATCTTCAAAACAGACTTCAGGAGCTTGGAAACAATCTTGTGATAAGGCGGGGTGATCCGTCTGAAGTTATCCCGGAGCTGGTTACACAATATTCCGTGTCGAAAGTATTTGCACAGGAAGAAGTGACCCGGGAGGAGATAGTAACTGAAGATGAGCTGATCTCTAAACTGGATAATAAAATCGAATTTCACTGGGGTCATACCCTCTTTCACATAGAAGATGTCCCTTTTGATGAAGATAAGATCCCTGATGTGTTCACATCCTTCAGGAAAAAATGTGAAAAGTATTCTGAAGTGAGGGCAGAATACGAGGAGAAACTAACTCCTCCTCCCGTCAAAGATATTGATACCGGAAAGCTTCCTTCGCTGTCCGACCTGGAGATAGAGGAAAAGCCTCAGGATGAAAGGTCTGTACTGTCTTTTGAAGGAGGGGAGACTGCTGCTCTTGCCCGTCTGAATGATTATATATGGACCAAAGATCTGTTAAAGAAGTACAAGAATACCCGTAATGGTCTGCTGGGTGCAGATTATTCTTCAAAGTTCTCTCCCTGGCTGGCAAACGGCTGTCTTTCTCCCCGAAGGATCTATCACGAGGTAAAGAAATATGAAGAGGAGCGGACCAGCAATAAATCGACCTACTGGATGATATTTGAGCTGATTTGGAGAGATTATTTCAGGTACTCAGCTCTTAAATATGGCGATAAGATATTTCATGCCGGTGGCATACAGGGTAAAAAGAGAGACTGGAAGGGGAAGAATGAAGCTTTTCAAAAATGGGCCGGCGCTGCGACCGGCATCCCTTTCATTGATGCTAATATGAGAGAGTTAAACAAAACCGGATTCATGAGTAACCGGGGGCGGCAAAATGTGGCCAGCTTCCTTGCACAAAATCTGAATATTGACTGGAGAATCGGTGCAGAATACTTTGAGTCGCTGCTACTGGATTACGATCCCTGCAGTAACTATGGCAACTGGGCCTATAACGCTACTGTGGGTCATGACCCCCGCAACCGGTACTTCAATATTATCAATCAGGCAGACAGGTATGATAAAAAGGCCGAATATATAAAACACTGGCTGCCTGAACTGAAGAATGTGCCACCGGAAAAAGCCCATGAGCCCTGGAAGCTAACTGATGCAGAACAATCTGAATATGGGATACAGATCGGACATGATTATCCTCAGCCCATGATCGACCTTGAGAAAAGCTATGAGGAGATCAGGAAAAGAGATTGAGAATGAGATCCTCCGGCTGTGCAGGGACAGAGGCAAAGAGAAGTCGATCTGTCCCTCAGAAGTATGCCGGAGTCTGGATCCTGAAAACTGGCGAAAGCTGATGCCTGTGGTCATGGAAAAAGCTTCTGATCTTCATCATCAGAAAAAGGTTAGAATACTTCAGAAAGGTACTATGGTGGAAGACCCTGAAAAGGTAATGGGGCCGGTTAGAATTCAAATTCATACATGAAAAAAGAAACCGTAAATATAGTCTGGTTCAAGAGAGACCTGAGACTTTCAGACCATGCTTCACTTAAAGCAGCTGAGCAAAGTAAGCATCCGGTTATTTTACTTTATTTGTTTGAACCGGAACTGGTAGAAGATCCGCATTACGAGGTCCGCCACTGGCGGTTTGTAAAAGAAAGCCTCGATGAGATGCAGCAGACTCTGACCAGTAAAGGCCTTCAGCTGAAGATCATGTATATGGATGCAGTTGAGGCTTTCCGTGAAATATCTGATCGGATGACCATTGATACCATCTGGTCGCATGAAGAAACCGGAGTGAATACGACCTATCAGCGAGACCTCAGGCTTAAAGAATGGTTTGCTGAGCAGGACATTCTATGGAAGGAGTTCCCGACCAATGCAGTACACCGGGGATTGATGAACCGAAAGAACTGGAGAGGTAAGTGGAAAGAACGGATCATTCGCGATCCTTTGCATAATGATGTCTCCAGTATTCCGGCTGCTGATGTTGAATTATTGAATAGTCTGTCTGAGGGAAAGGAGCATCCTGAAGAATGGGCTAAAAGAGATGATAATTTTCAGGAAGGGGGAGAGAAGAAGGGCAGAAAGTATTTGAATAGTTTTCTCTATGAACGGGGAGAATATTACAGCAAACATATTTCAAAACCGGGCCCGGCCCGAAGATCCTGCAGCCGTATCTCTCCGTATATCACCTGGGGCAACCTGTCTCTTGCCCAGGTACATGAGGCCTTCAGAAAAGAGGCAGAAGATTCTGATTTTAAAAGGCCGCTGAGAAGTTTTGAGAAAAGGCTGCACTGGCATTGTCATTTCATTCAGAAATTTGAAGCCGAACCACGGATGGAGTTTGAGAACTATAACCGCGGATATTCTGATATCAGACAGGAATGGGATGAAAATAATTATTTAGCCTGGGAAACCGGGAATACCGGATTTCCTATGGTAGATGCCTGTATGAGATCGCTGATAAAGACCGGATACCTTAATTTCAGAATGCGTGCAATGCTGGTATCCTTTTTAACCCATCATCTCTGGCTGGACTGGAGGCGGGGAGCCAGACATCTGGCCAGGCAGTTCCTGGATTTTGAACCCGGGATCCATTACCCGCAGTTTCAGATGCAGGCCGGTGTAACCGGGACCAATACGATCAGGATCTACAATCCGGTTAAACAAGGTTATGATCATGATCCGGAAGGTGATTTTATTAAGAAATGGGTCCCTGAGCTTGAGAAAGTGCCGGGCGAACAGATCCATGAACCGTGGAAATTAAGTGCCATGGAACAGGAAATGTATGACTGCAGGATCGGTAAGGATTATCCTGAACCGGTGATCCGGGATATCAAAGAGAGTTATAAAAAAGCTTCGAAAGAGTTATGGTCATACCGGAGTAAAGAAAAGGTTAAAGAAGAAGCGCAAAGGATCAAAAAAGTACACATCAAGAAATGAGTCGCTCGAGTAAAAGTAATAAGATGAGAAAGAAAGGGGATCTTCCAACCAAGATCTGTGAAGTGTGTGGAAGACCGTTTGCCTGGAGGAAGAAATGGGAGGATGACTGGGAAAACGTGAAATATTGCAGTGAGCGATGCCGGAGAAATAAGTGACTCAGATCCTGTCCCATAACCATTGTGGGACCAGTTTTAACACCCAGGCAACCAGTCGCCATCTTTTAGTAATGTATGCGTGACTTTTCTTCTTCTCTATTGCCTTAACGATCTGACGGGTGGCTTTTTCGACCGGGGCTACCCAGAACATGCCCTTATTATTCTGAGTCATCTCAGTCCATACAAAGCCCGGGCGAATGTCTGTGACATAGATATCAGCATCAAAGCGTCGTGCTTTCTGCCTGAAACCGGTCATATAGTTGGAAATAAAATGTTTGGAAGCAGTATAAGCAGCCGCACGGTGTGAAGCGGCAAGAGAGGCGATCGATGAGATCCCGACGATGTGCCCGTGACCCTGTTCCATAAAATAAGTGAAGGCGTAATGCAGTCCGTGAGAAAAGGCACGCACATTTACATCAATGATCTGCTCATCTACTTCCCAGGGATTCATGGTCCTGGCACGGCCCACCCCTGCATTCAGGATCATAATGTCCATGCCACCCATTTTTTCAATGAGTTCTTTGAATACTTTTTCGGCCATGTCCAGATCCGTTACATCCAGCGGATGAATATATACCTCACCCTTTAATTCGTTTTGGATCTCCTGCAGGCGTTCCTCTCTGCGTCCAACCAATGAGAGGATATGTCCCTTATCGGATAATTGATGCGCTAATTCTTTGCCTATTCCGGATGTTGCTCCGGTAATCAGGATCCTGGGCATGGAAGTGATTTAAATGGATTGTATTCGGCGCAATTAAAAAAGGAATTGACCGTAAGTCAATCTCAGAGGCGAATCTCTTTTTTCTGCAGATCAGGAAACCGGTTCTTAGCATATTCAAAGGCACCGAACATAATGGCAGAATAAAACAGAGTGCCCAGAACAGAATACTGGAAAAATGGAATACCCATGGCATAACTGCTCATGAGTCCCTCCAGGGTCTGTGGATAAAGCGGACTTCCCAGCCAGACACCGGCATTAGTGATAAGGAAGAATAATACACTGCTGACCAGTCCACCTCCGATTACTCGGGAAACGGTTACTTTTTTCAGGAAAACAAATCCTACCAGCACCATCAGTGCGATGGACCCGTAAATGTACCAGAATCCGGGTGTGAATAGCATGAAGCCATCATAAAAAGAACCGAAGAGAATGTTGTTTACAAGCAGATCACTTATAAACATGGCAAAAAGCGGAAGCAGAAAGGCCAGCTTTTTATCAGAAAAATAGGCAGCGCCAAAAATCGAGATCGCACCGATGGGTGTAAAGTTCGTGGGATGTGGAAATAATCGGGAGATCGCTGCGAGTAAAATAAAACCGGATATAAGGTAAATTCTTTTCTTATTCATGCTTCCGTTGTGGAATGATTGTTTTGCGGACATGAAAATAAAAAAAAGCATCGTCTCTTAGAAACGATGCTTTTGAAAATAAGTAAATAAATCTGATTACTTCTCAGTATGCAGCTCGAGATTCAGGTTTACAGTAACTTCATCACCGATCACAGCGTCAGAAGCCCAGTCACCAACACCTACGTCAAACTCGGTGCGGTCGATCATCATTTCAGAAGTAATACCGGCAACCAGCTTACCTTCTGCCATTGGATTGTCCTGAACACCAAGAAGTGTGAATGGAAGTTCGATCTCACGGCTTACATCTTTGATCTGAAGATCACCAACCGCTACAAATTTGTTATTTCCTACAGAACGGATCTCGGTGCTCTTGAATGTCATCATAGGATATTCAGAAGCATTGAAAAAATCAGCAGACTTCAGATGTCCGTCTCTCTTTTCATTTTTTGTATCGATGCTGTTTACCATGATCTGTACGTCGATCATGCTCTCTTCGAGGTTGTTCGGGTCGAAGTTAACCTGAGCAGTATAGTCGTTGAATTGTCCGTTTACCGGAGTGAAAAAGTGAGTTACTTCAAAATTGATCGCACTGTGGGACTTGTCAACATCCCAGCTGGTGGCAACCATGTTAGTCATGGCTACAGCAAAAACAGCGAAGGTCAGTACGCTAAAAGTCTTGAGGTTTTTCTTGATGAAGTTCATAATGATATAAGAGATTTATGTTTTTGGGTTATGTTTTGAGTGCATAACCAGAATAAATCCTGCATCATTTCATTTAATGTTAAATTAATTTTTTTGAAGTCTGAAGTCTGAAGTCTGAATTCTGGGAAATGTGAAATGGGCAAGGAGCCTCACTCTGTCACTTTGCCTCTCTGTAACTTTGTAACTGAGTAATCACGAAAATCCTTACTTCGCCGGACTGGTAAACCTGTTTCCTCTTATGCGGAACCTCCAGGGCAGCTTAGCATCTTCACCGGCATAGTCTATTCCGACCCTGGGACTGGCAATGATTTCTTTGTCCCGAACCTGAAAATCCCGGTCTTCGATCCAGATCCGGTTACCGGTGAGATCGGTCCCGTAGTGATCGGTAGTTATCCCCAGTGCCTGAGATGCAATTCCGGGTCCCCCTCCTACCGATCGCTGAAGCTGTTCCTTGTTCCTGCGTTGTAAAATAGTATCCACCCCATCCAGCGGTTCTATACCTCGTACCAGAACGGCGTCGGCCAGTCCTTCCCGGTTAGTGACTACATTAAAGAGATGATGTATCCCGTAGCAAAGATATACATAGGCATGCCCGCCGGGACCAAACATAATAGAAGTACGGTCTGTGCGACCGTGAATATGAGAATGGCAGGCATTATCGCATCGGCCATCATAAGCTTCTGTTTCAACGATCTTACCGGCGGTAAATAAACCATTTATTTCGGTACACAAGACCTTCCCCAGCAGGTCTTTGGCAATGATAACCACATCGTCTCTTTCATAATATGACCGCCTTAGAACTGATCCCATCAGGAGATGGCATTGTATGGGTTTTCTTCAATGGTCGGCCGGTTGGATACATAAACGTCCTTATAAGCACGGGCAAGAAGCGTTGCTAATACAAACAGCAGAGCAGAGTAGAAGATCCAGATACTGATTATGACCAGAATAGTGTAGCCCTGATAGAAAAAACGGTAGGCAGAAAAGGCATAATTCAGATAAGTACTGAGGCCGAATCGGGCTCCTTCAAATAAGAGGGTATAGGTTGCGGCTCCCATGACAGCTACCTGAGGCCGGATCTTTCTTTCACTGATGAACCGAAATACCACATACTGAATAAAAAAGGTGAGTATGATCGGGAGGATGATGTTCAGAACATCATAGATCCAGGGCAGGTTTATCACAACTTCTGTAAAAGGGATCGTGAAGTCATCCAGGTCAAGCAGGGAGACCACAGATACCGATAGACTGAAGAACAGAAAAACGGTCCCCAGGAGACCGAAAGCCAGGAAGTTATAGACAGCATCCATGATGGGATGTTTACGTTCCTCTATGTCAAAGGAATCGAATAATACATGCTTCAGAGAGTGTATGAGTCCCTGAGTGAAGAATAAAAGGATCACGATACCGGCAATACCGAAAGCTTCCCGGGCGCCGACAAGCGGGCGAAGTATAGTTTCGATGGTTATAGGTCCTTTTATAACATCGGAGCTCTGCGATTCATAAGTGAAATTGGGAAATAACTCCTGACCATACCTGACCAGTTCGTTAAAGGCCTCATCAACAGACAGAATATATCCTAAAATAGAAAGGAGGATCAGCAGAAATGGGATCGCACATATGAACAAATTGAAGGTGACAGCAGAGGCATTAAAGAAGACATCCTTCCTGCTGATCAGCTTGTACGATTGGTTCCAGAAATCTTTAAAGTTCTGCACGTATATCTTTTTGATTTAACACTCTAAAATACTTGTGATTTGCACATATTTCCAAACACTCATACCCGATTCTGAGTTTTTAAGTTTGTACATTACAATACTTAAATTCAGCTAAATAAAAATAAGAATCCCTATTCAACGATCAGGACATGAGCGCGCGTAAGCAGACTCCTTTAATGCGTCAGTATTTTGAGATAAAGGAAGAACATCCCGGAACCATTTTATTATTCAGGGTGGGGGATTTCTATGAGACCTTTTCGGATGATGCAAAACTGGTAAGCAAAGAGCTGGGGATCACTCTAACAAAAAGAAATAACGGGGGCGATCAGACTCCGCTGGCAGGATTTCCCTATCATGCACTGGATAATTACCTGCCTAAACTGGTAAAGAAAGGCTATAAAGTTGCCGTTTGTGAACAAACGGAAGACCCGGAAGATGCTAAGAAGGCGGGCAGGAAGATCGTAGATCGGGAAGTAACGGAGATCACTACTCCCGGAGTTACTCTTTCAGAAAAGCTGCTTGAACACAAAAGAAATAATTACATCATCTCGGTTTTTCACAGCAATGATCGTGTAGGTGTGGCTTTTTCTGATATCTCCACTGGTGAATTTGCGCTGAGTGAATTACGGGAAGAATCTTTGCCTAACCTCATGGCGGCTATTCAGCCTTCAGAGGTATTGCTGCCCTCTAAAATGAAGAATAAACTGGAGCAGCACTGGGATCATTATAATATCACCTTCATAGAAGATTGGGTGTATGAAGGTTCCTATGGTTACGATCTACTGACCGAACACTTTAAGACACATTCTTTGAAAGGATTTGGGGTGGAAGAGCTCAAGACTGCCCATATAGCTGCCGGTGCCCTGATGCACTATATGCAGGAGACTCAGAAAGCTTATCTGCGCCATCTTCGCAGGCTATATAAATACGAGAGTAACGAGTTTATGTCGCTGGATGCGGCAACTAAGAGGAACCTGGAACTGACCACAAGTATTCAGGAAGGAGGGACAGACGGGACGCTGATCTCTATTATGGATCATACCAGTACCGCTATGGGAGGCCGGTTACTGAGAAGATGGATCATGCGCCCGCTGAAAAGGCTCAAGCCGATCCAGCAGCGCCTTGATGCAGTGGAGGCTTTATTTAAAGATCATGAAGTGCGCGGAAATTTAAGGGAAGAACTGGAGCAGGTGGGCGACCTGGAGCGACTGATCTCCCGTATCTGTATAGGTCGCTGTAATGCCCGGGACCTGGTACAGCTGAAGCTTTCCCTTGCGCAGGTCCCCCGGTTAAAAAGCCAGATCGCTTCTAATGAAGATCCAATGCTGCAGGATGTATCCGGCAGGCTCAAATTGATGATCGAACTGCAGGACCGTATTCATAAAGCGTTGAATGATGAGGTACCGGCAAGTACAAGGGATGGCGGTATGTTCAGGGACGGCTTCAATGAGGAGCTGGATGAATTGCGTGATATTGCGAAGAACGGTAAGAATTACATTGCCAGGATCAAGGATGAGCTTTCCAAAGAGCATGGAATCCCCTCTCTGAAGATCGGATATAATAAAGTGTTCGGCTACTATATCGAGGTTACCAATACTCACAAAGATAAAGTACCTGATACTTTCATCCGGAAGCAAACGCTGGTTAATTCCGAGCGATATATCACTCCGGAGCTGAAAGAAGTAGAAGAGAAGGTGCTCTCAGCTGAAGAGCGATCCAAGACCCTGGAGTATGAGCTCTTTGATGAGCTCCGCCTTTATGTTGCAGATTATGCCGATGATGTACAGCAGATCGCCCAGGCCATTGCAGAACTGGATTGTCTGCAGGGATTTGCTGAAGTGGCCTTTAAGAACAATTATGGAAAACCGGAAGTAAGAGATGACGACAAGATCGATATCAAAAAAGGCCGGCACCCGGTGGTCGAAAAGTCACTGCCCCTGGGTGAACCATTTATTCCCAATGATGTACTGCTGAACAATGATAACCAGCAGATCCTGATCATCACCGGACCGAATATGGCCGGTAAGAGTATCATCCTTCGCCAAACCGGCCTGATCGTTCTGCTGGCCCAGGTCGGATCCTTTGTTCCGGCAAAGTCAGCATATATAGGGATGGTTGACAAGATCTTTACCCGGGTCGGGGCCTCTGATAACCTAGCGGCCGGTGAGAGTACTTTCCTGGTTGAAATGAATGAAGCCGCCAATATCCTGAATAATGCCACCCAGCGATCATTGATCCTGCTGGATGAAGTGGGCCGCGGCACCAGTACTTTCGATGGACTGAGTATCGCCTGGTCGCTGGCAGAATACCTGCACAATCATGCTCCTGTTGCTGCTAAGACCCTTTTTGCTACGCACTATCATGAGCTGAATGAACTGGAAGAAATGTATGACCGCATCGTGAATTTCAACGTGCAGGTTAAGGAACACGACGGAAAAGTGATCTTTCTCAGAAAACTGATCCGGGGTGGAGCGGATCACTCCTATGGAATCCAGGTAGCGAATATGGCCGGGCTCCCCACGCCGGTGATAGACCGGGCAAAGGAGATCCTGGGCAATCTGGAAAACCACAGCCTGGATATCACCAACTCAAACGGCAGCATTGAAAAGGAAGCCGGTGCAAAAAAGGCTGCCTCAAAAGCGATCTCCGATACGATCGAAAAGCAGCCGGAGACACAACAAATGTCCATGTTTCAGACTCATATCGACCCTAGAATTGAGACACTGCTGAATAAACTGGAAGCTGTGGATCCCGATCGTATGACTCCCATCGAAGCACTCATGCTGATGACCGAACTGAAGAGACTTGCAGATAATTGAAGTCATCGGCTAAACATATTGCCGACCGAATCCGGCTGATGATAGCCACTAAACAGTTCCAGGTGGGAGAGATCCTCCCCTCTACCAGGGAGCTTGGACAACAACTGGAAGCCAGTTTTCATACCGTAAGAAAAGCCTACCATATTCTGGAAGATGAGGGTCTGATCGAAGGCGAGCAGGGAAGAGGTTTCACCGTGAAAAGTCAGACCTCGCTGCTGAATAAGTCAGACCGGTTGGAAAAAGGCTCCGAAAAAGTGCAGGCACTGGTGGAAGAGCTGATCGGTTATGGACTGGATGAGTCAGAGATCGAATTGTTATTTCAGGAACAGCTTGGATTTATGGAATGGCCCGATCGTATTCAAAGCTCGGCGTCGGTGGGAGAGAACCGCGAACTGGGCAAAATGCTCTCGGATGCCATCAAAAAACAGGTGGGGGTTAAAAGTGATGTGATCGCTGTTGATGAATATGAGAAGGCAGCGAAATACGACGCTCTTTTTGTACCGATCCATCTCATGAGTCAGTTCCGCAGCCTCAGCGACAGTCTTCTTATTCTGCCTATCGTCTATGATTTCGATCCCGATATCCTGCTGTCCATTGTTGACCGGGCCGCTCTTGATACGATCGGACTGGTAACCGATGGTGAAGACACCATCCCGAAGATCATTGATGAATTGAAGCGAAGTATACATTTTGAAGGGTCCTTTGTAGCAGGTACGATCTACGGGAAATCCCTGCCGCTGTTTGTCAGAGATTCTGACCTTGTGCTCTATACCCCCGAGAGTGCACGGATGGTGGAATCTAAGGTCCCGGAGAAGAACCGCATCCGGCTGGAATACCTGCTATCCAATAAAAGTGCCGAGACGATCAGAGCCGAGTTGTGGGATCAGTAATTTTTCATTTTTGAAGAGACGCATTTTGCTAAAAAAAGTTATTAAACAGGCGATCAAAGCTATAGGTAAAGAGATCGAGGCAGTCCGCGAGACCCCCTCCACCGATGTGCTTTATCAGGGTACCCGTGAAAAAGTATCGGGTGAATTCATCTATACTTTTGACACCAATAACCAGGGACTTCGTTTTGCCGAAATGATCAAGGCAAAGGTGCAGGATAAGGAAATGGAAGTCGAGTTGGTGGAATGGAAGGATAATAAAGCGCGGATCGAATTTCCGAAGGATCAGGGTAAAGTAATACAGGAAGTGTACCTGGAGTGGGAAAATGATTTTGTACTCCGGCGCATGGAAGATCAGCTGATGAACCTCAGTGAAAAACCGGATAAGCTGGATCAGACCAAAGCCCTGCTGGATCCTTTAAAACATTTCAAAGAGTATAAAGATGCTGAGCAGCCCTTGTTTGACGATCTCAGAAATGACGCTCAACAAGAAGCGATCACCAAAGCACTGAATAATAACATCCTGTATGTATGGGGTCCTCCCGGAACCGGTAAAACAGCGACCATCGGTTATATCGTTGCCAATTATCTGCAGCAGGGCAAGAAGGTCCTGTTCGTATCGAATACCAACCGCGCAGTGGATGTCGGATTATTAAGCGTGATGGATGCCTTGTACGAGATCGCTCCGAGGTACTCTCATGCCCGTATGACCCGCTTCGGGGATGCGGCCCTGGACGACGAACGGCTGGACAGTGTGCTGTTTGAGCATCAGGTCAAAGACAGGATCGATTCCCGTAAGCAGGAAGCCGCAGAGCTTAGCAGTACACTTTCCAGGTATGAGGATCTTCAGGAGAAAGTGGACCAGCTCGAGAAAGATGGTAAGGAAATTCCACAGGAACTGGATCTGCAATGTCAGCTGCTGGGAGAGAAAGTGGACCGAGAGGGAGGTCCCAAAGAACTGGAAGATAAGATCGACCGGCTGGTGAATATCAATGAGCGGGGTGAGCTGATGAAGAAAAAACTGGTTGCAACCACCATGGCTAAGGTGTGTACCTCAGAGCTATTCTGGAACCTGAACTATGATGCGGTTGTAGTAGACGAGGCATCTATGGCTGGTATACCATATCTGCTGATCATGTCGGCCATTAGCCGGGATCATTTGGTGGTAACCGGTGATCCCATGCAGCTGCCTCCGATCGCACTGAATAACGACCCGGAAGCCCGGGACTTCCTAGAACAGGATGTGTTTACTTATGTATCGGATGCAAAGAGTACCTCAGACCTGTTTAGGTGGCATGACGAGAACCCGGAATTCACCTGCTTCTTTGACACCCAGTATCGCTTAAAAGATGACCTGGCAGGGGTGATCAGTTCTGTATTTTATGATGGCCGGCTTAAGAGTGGTAACGGTAAAGACGAAGAAGGAAAGAAGCGCAGGCCGGGTAAATCAGTAGCTCTGGTCGATACCTCGAAATACGGACCCTTTCTGTTGCAAGAACAGGGAGAAAGAGGATTCCGACCGGTCAATGAGGTACACCACCGGGTAATCGAAGAAAGTATTCGTAAGCTGATGGTAAAATACCCGCCGGAAGATGTAGGCATTATTGTACCCTTCCGGAACAGTGTATATAAAGTGCGTGAGCATTTGCGGAATAATAACATGAACCGGATTGAAGTGGGAACCATCCATACTTTTCAGGGCCGGGAGAAAAAAGTGATCCTCTTTGATACGGTCATGACCGGGGAGATGCAGGGAAGGCAGATGAGGCATTATTCCGTACGTCCCTTTGATGAGACCAAGAACGGGCTAAGTGTGCCCCGCTTACTGAATGTAGCCTTTTCAAGGAGTAAGGAGTTGATGATCGTTCTGGCCGATATGAAGCATGTGGAGAAAATCTACGGGAATAAGTTTCTGGGAAGACTTTTAAAGTCGATGAAAGATATCTCCATGTAGTCTGCTGAGGGCGGGATGAGAAAAAAATCCCGGAAATTTTAAAAAAATATTGAAGTGTAGGGGATAATCCTCGTATATTTGCAGCCCTTTCGGTTACGAAGGGTAATTTATTGAAAAGCGAGAGTAGCTCAGCTGGTAGAGCACAACCTTGCCAAGGTTGGGGTCGCGAGTTCGAATCTCGTCTCTCGCTCAGCTCAACAGCCTCTTAGTGTAAGCTAAGGGGCTTTTTTTATGTCGGTATCAGCGGGTTGTGAATGTATTGTACTGAGATTCAACTCAAATTCCGGTGATATAGTAACGGGAATCCCAAATTGGTATGCCCTGCATGGTGCTCGTTGAACATATCGAAACGCCTGAAAGGGTCTATGCCAACATAGACATCATCATGCCATACTCAGGCAAGAAGGTGCTCAAGCCATCAGGTGATTACACCCGCGTGATCGACTGGGAGGAATACAAAGAACCAGAGCAATATGCTCAGTCTGTAAACGGCACATACTGGCGCTGTGAAAGAGAGGTTCCGGCTTCTCTTTTTTTAAGTTTTAAATATCTGTTTATTCTTCAGTTATATTTTAATTTTCATAATGCTACTAATAAAAAGCTTTCCTTCGAAAAGAATAAAGATTAGCTGTACCCCATTAGAGCAGTTCTTGCTTTTTAAATACGATATGGTATAATTGTTTTTTTTATTCTAACTAACAGGTACAATATTATGATGGCGATAAAGGTCGGGGTAATTCTTGGGGGCATACTATTCTTTTCAGGTTCGGCAGTACAGGCTCAGACATTCACAATATCGGAAAACGGAATAGTGAGTTGTAAAGAGGCTTCTCCCGGGGATACCGGTGTCATCAATGATGTAACTTATACAGCCGTTGACAATGATCTGTTGTATGCTTTGGTCGAGAGTGGTGAATCTTTTGCTGCGTGCACTTCATTAGTTACAAGTATGGTTACATTATTCAGAGAACAATCGACGATCAGAACATTTGTAGGATCCTGGGATGTATCAAATGTTATTGATATGACAGGTATGTTTTACAGGGCATCGTCCTTCAATCAGGACATCACGAATTGGGATGTCTCTTCCGTTACGGATATGTCAGGTATGTTTCAGTTTGCAAATTCATTTAATCAGGAAATCGGTAATTGGGACGTGTCTTCTGTTACAGATATGAGATTGATGTTTCAGGAAGCGCGTTCATTTAACGGTGATATCAGCACATGGGACGTTTCTTCTGTCACTGATATGGATTTTATGTTTTCGGTTGCAGAGACATTTAATCAAGATATTGGAAGCTGGGATGTCACTTCGGTGACCGATATGGCTGGTATGTTTAGTTTTGCGAGTTCTTTCAACCAGGACATAAGCTCTTGGGATGTTTCGTCTGTTACGGATATGAATTTTATGTTTCAATATGCATATGACTTTAATCAGAATATTGGCACTTGGAATGTATCATCAAATTCAAGATTCAACAGTATGTTTGAATGGGCTATATCATTTGACCAAGACCTTAGTTCCTGGGACATGTCATCAGCTACATCATTAGAGGAGATGTTTTATCAGGCCTCTTCTTTTAATGGTGATATAAGCACTTGGAATACTTCTTCTGTAACCAATATGAACCTGATGTTCTATCTGGCCACAGCGTTTAATCAAGACATTGGCAACTGGGATGTTTCATCCGTAGAAACGATGGGTGGTTTATTCTGGGGAGCCTCAGCATTCAATCAAAACATCGGATCCTGGAATGTTAGTAATGTTTTCAATATGAGCGGCATGTTTAGAGGTGCGGCTACATTTGATCAGGATATTTCAGGGTGGGATGTAACATCTGTAACCGGAATGAATGAGATGTTTTTAGGTGCATCAGCGTTCAATCAGGATTTAAGTACCTGGGATGTATCATCGGTGATAGGAATGAATAATATGTTTAATGGAGCTACGGCGTTCAATCAGAATATTGGATCTTGGGACGTGTCATCAGTTATTGGAATGGACGGCATGTTTTCAGGTGCAGAGGTATTTAATGATGATCTGAGTCTTTGGTGTGTAGAAAAGATCCCTTCCCTGCCGGCTGATTTTGCGATTAACTCTGCTCTCGAAGAAGGCAACTATCCTGTATGGGGAACATGCCCCACAGGCACGTCAACTTCGAATGAAGATCACCCTGTTACCTATATTCTGGAGCAAAACTACCCGAATCCATTTAATCCGACTACCCAGATCTCATATTCATTGCCCGAAGCCAGCGAAGTGCGCATAGATGTTATTAATATGCTTGGTCGGCGAGTAGCTACACTGGTTAATGAGAGAAAAAGTGCCGGCAATTATACGGTTCCGTTTGATGCTACGGGCTTTTCAAGTGGGATCTACTTCTATACCATCCAGACAGGTGACTTCAGGCAGACTAAGAAGATGATGCTGATTAAATAGTATAGCGAGCTGTTTCTCTAGATTTATAGTTGTACAGGAGGTCTTCGGGCCTCTATTCGATTTCAGTGGTTAAGTGGTGTAATACGGCTAAAAGTTCTGTAGAAATATTTTCGGCGAGTTAGCCAGTTACATATTATTTGTCTCAGAGTAGAGTTGGAAAATATGGCCACTTCGTCACTGAAAAGCCTTCCCAACTTGCTCACTGATGTCCATGTTCAACAGACCCGCATACCTTTGTGTAGTATTTTCATCAGCATGTCGTAGCTAGTGTAGCACAATATATATAGGTGCTCCGGTGCGCAGCATTTAGGAGCTGTAAACGATACATCCTGGCGCCGTGAAAGGGAGGCTCGGGCTTCTCTTTTTGCTTAAATTTTTAGTTCTCTCAGATTAAGTGAAACAAATTTATAAGGGCTCATAAAGCATATGGGTGATCTGGACAATACCCGAATATCGGTATCCGTATCAACGGACCTGAATTTGCAACTAATCCGGTATCTTTTTCGTCTACTGGCCGAAAAACGGATTCCGGATCCGGTCTCTACGAATTTGCAACGATCTAATTTTTATTTTTATATATGAAACTGGCGACACTGCTCTTACTGACTACATCCATTATCATTTCCTCCTGTGACCGATACCTAAGCCCCGAAGAGTTTCTGGATCAGGCAAGATCGGCTCTGTACGATCACGAGGGATTTACATACAGTTCCAAAGCTTTCTATCCCAATCCGACCGGAAAGATAGATACGGTTCAATTCACTGTTGCTTTCGAACGATCAGATTCAAGCCCTATAGGCTATAACTACATTATCAGCCGGAAAAGCGAAGTTGGTGACAGGGACCTCATTCTGACTGGCAATGATTATAAAGTAGTTTCCCATAAAGAACGGTTGGTCATGTTCTATCCTGAAGAAGAGTCGGAAAAGGAGGAAGATCAAGTGAAGAATGCATTACCCATTAAAAACTCTATGATCCGCTATCTGAGACAAACCGACTGGACTTTTGCAGGAGATACCGTCATTAACGATCAAAGCTATAAAAACTACTCCCGGATCGATGCGGATTATATGTATAATGAGAACAAGATCCTGGTTGAGCAACATATATTTATCAATGAATCATCCAAACTGATTGATCGGTTTGAACGCAGAAACTATTTCAATGGAGAGCTCGCACAGCTCGTAAGCTACGAGTTTTCGGATTTTCGGCCTCAATCCGCAAATGAGCCTCTATCCTATGATTATCCAGATAACTATCGTACTTCTCTGTTAGGTGCATCACCAGATGAAAATTTGTTGAAAGTGGGGCAAAAAGCCCCTGATTTCGTTACTCGGGATGAAGAAGGCAATATTATCCAGCTCGCTGATTATCGGGGTGGGAAAGTGCTTTTAGACTTTTCCATAATTAATTGTGGTTATTGTCTTCAGTCACTCCGTCACTTTAACCGGGATAATTATGAGATATCCGATGAGCTTACCGCTGTATACATCAATCCTTTGGACAGCCAAAGTGCAATGACTGAATTCAACAACCAATATAATGTACCCTTTCCGGTGATTCTATCGGATGCGGCGGAGATCGCTCAGAAGTACGGTGCATTTATCTATCCCCTGTTTTATCTGATTGATGAAGAAGGCATTATTGAAAAAGTGATCATTGGATATGATGAGGAGTTTCAGGAAAGTCTTAAAAGCTTATAGGTGATAAATTAATAGGATCAGTATGCTTTTCTTTGCTGAACCATTTAATCAGGATATAGGTCATTGGATGTATCTGATGTAACATATAAGCGGATCATGTTCAACAGGCCTGCATAGCGCTGAGAAGTCTTGACGTCTGAATGGCCTAGCCAGCATTACACGGTGTATATAGGTGCTCCGGTGTGCAGCATTCAGGAGCTGTAAACGCACCTTTTTTCAGCCATTGAACTTGGCAGGTAGATCAGTATCTTGAAGAAAATTAACCTTCGTTAAGCTCCTGGTCTTTGTTAGTCTTCAAGAAGTATCTCATTGTTCTATGACATTTATTTGCATTACCTAAGATGATCAATTCTTTACTCAGAATAAGCGACATAGTGGCCATAGCAGGAATTAGCATTATTCTATTTCTGGTATTAGTGCTGATCAACAAGGCTCGCAACAGAAGAAATTCACATGCTTCACTGGTTATTATTCTGTTATCTCTAATTCCCCTGTTTCTTTCTTATAAGTCAGGATTGCTTGGCGAGGAGTGGCAGATTGATCTAACCTTACTGCTGTCAAACCTTTCATTCATATTACTGGGGCCTGCTCTCTATCAGTACGTCCATAATTTCTTTTTGGGTGATGCTGACAGACCACTTTTTAGTTCAAGAATTTATGTTCCTTTCACCTCCATACTCATAATCCTGATCATTGGATATGTATTTCTTTCTAAAGACCTATATAGAGTTGTATTGGGTGCTACGAGTGTATTTAGCTTTATTTATTTTCTGGTTCATCTTTTTCTTGTGATCCGATATCGATCGAAAGCGATGCAGAAACTAAAGTTTTTTTATTCATCCATAGAAAACAAAAGCCTGCACTGGATCAATATTTTTATCACAGGATTATGTGTGGTTATAATCCTCGATTTTATTGCAGGGATCATCTTTGCAACTTCGGGTCACTATGAGGTTTCAGTGATCAATCTTCTATTTCTATTAGCCCTTACATTGTATCTGGGTTACAACGGATTAATACAGGGACAAATATCCGAAAATCTACGCGACTTTGAGCTCCCTAAAGAAAGAGATCTTCAAGAGCAGCCAGATCAGCATAAAGAATATGAAGAACTGAAAAACAGGCTCTTAGCCGTTATAGAGGATAAAAAATTGTATCAGGATGAGGAGGTCAGCCTCAGAATGTTATCGGAGTACATGGACGTACCAATAAAAAAGGTTTCTCATCTGATCAATCAGTACCTGGACACAACTTTCTATAATCTTATAAATACCTATCGCATAGATATGTTTAAGAAGAAAGTGAAAGATGGAGAGTTAGAACATAAAACGATTTTAGCTCTTGCCCTTGAGTCGGGTTTTAATTCAAAGGCAACATTTAACAGGGTCTTTAAACAATTCGAAGGGGTGACACCCTCTAAATATGCCTTTTCGTCCGATTAAAGGTCTTATTGCATGCCTTGAGACGATTTAACCTGTTTAGTCCACCTACCTTTGTGGTATAAATTATTCATTTAACTAATACAGTTATGTTTATAGCACAAGCAAAGGAAGGGGACAACAGATGGTGGAAATACCTGTCTTCTGTTTTAGTAATTATTGGATCTTTTTTATTGGGACAAGTTCCGCTTTTTCTTTTTTCCTACTACAAAAAGATACAATCAGGACTGAGTGATGATCAGTTCTCCGAGTTTCTAGATACTCTTAGCTATACTTCTCTGGGTATATCTCAGAATACTTTTTTTCTTCTCATCATGGGAGCTTTCTCCTTAACATTTTGTGCGGTTATATTTTTGGTCCCGAAAATTCACAAAAGGCCAAATCTCAGCTTTATCACTTCTCGCAAAAAGTTTGATCACAACCGGTTTTGGATAGGATTGTTCACCTGGTTAATAATTTCATGTTGTATCACTTTTCTAGTGTTGGATGCCAACCAATATGAGTACACCTTCGAAATAGGTAAATTTATTCCGTTAGTGATCATTGCTGTAGCTTTGGTCCCAATGCAATCTGCAACGGAAGAAATTGTGTACCGGGGATTTATAATGCAGGGCGTTTATAAGCTTTTGGGAAGAAAATGGGCCACCTTAATGATCGTGGCTTTATTATTTGCGATCTCTCACGCCTTTAATCCTGAATTTAAAAATGGCTTTATAACAATCATACCCGCCTATCTGATATTTAGTTTTACCCTGACGTATATCACTGTCATTGACGAGGGGATTGAGATACCCATAGGAATTCATACCGGAAATAACCTCTTCGTTGCACTCATTTTAAGTGCCAGAGGAGCATCCGTAACCACTCCGTCGATATTTACGACGAGCATCGGCAATCTGATAGACATTCTTCCAATCTTACTAGGCAGTCTCTCTATTATCAGTTTTATGCTGTTAAAATTAAGATACAAGTGGAAATTAGCTCTTAAATAAATCATATGAATGAGTTCAATGTTCCCTTCAGGTCACACAAATGGATGAACAAAACCGGTTCTGGTTGAGCACCGATAAACGGGAAGATTGAACCAATTGTGTGATCCAGCGTAATGAAGGGGAGCCGCTGGGACTTTTGTTCTCCCGACCGATAGCAAGCTGCATACAGAACAAAATAGGACAATAAATGTACTATATGATCCCTGATGCATGCCATCGGTTGATGGGTATACTTAGAATAGCCGAGTAAACAAATGTCATACAGGATGACCGAATGCACCGGATATTTTTTCGCGGAAGGTGGCTTTTACAAAGAACTCATTTTCTGACCGGATCTCCAGCTCAGCATCTAAGTTTGCAAACAGCGTATTGATCAGTTCCATCCCCAGGGATTTTTTCGGTGCCTCTGAAGGATCAAATCCGCTTCCGCTGTCAGTGAGCTCCAGCTTTTTTCCTGTGTTAACCCGGCTGCTTATATCATCAATGGTAACAAATACTCCATCTGTCACACCCTGTTTACTTATGATCGGATTCGCATTTATGGAAAGGTACACCCTCTTACCGTCTGGCCATTCAACGGCATGCTTAATATTGCTCACAGGGGCATTATTTCTCATAACCTGTGAAAAAGGAAGATCCTCATCAGGAAAGGGATTTCCTTCAAAATCAGTGATCTTTCATTCAGGCGAATTGTAAGAACGTTCTGAGATAAGGCTGGCTGATAATCCGAGGGTCTCTGCGGCTTTTTTATTGGCATAAGAAATGCTGCCATCAGTACGGATGATCACAATCCCGCTGGGATTTATGTCAAGAAGTTTAATATCGATCTGTTTAAAGTCCAATGGATACCCCGCAAAGCTATTGCTCTAGTATTCTGCTAATGTAGCATTTTCATTAGGAAAGTTTTCAGAAATTGTCCTTTACGAATATTCAGCGTGATCTCCACCAGCGGAGATGAAAAGCGTGCTTTCTGTAATTGTCCCAATATCTGTTGTATAAAGAAGTGAATGACAGGCTGAAATTCTCCTGTTCAGAGTGATGAAATTGATTCCTGTTTTACTTTAGCGTATCTATTACTCGTCTTTTAAAAACTTACTACATACCGATGAAAGCATACCTATTAGTGATCGCATCATTATTATTCCTGCATACAGGACTTCAGGCCCAGGTAGAGTATCCTCCTCAATTCTCTGAAACCATGCCGTTGTATGAAAAGGGGCTGGGGGACTTCACCCGGGACATCTCATCTGAAAATGCTAAAGCACAGGCTTATTTCAACCAGGGATTTCAGATGGCCTATGCTTTTGCAAAGATGGATGCAGCCCGGTCATTTTATGAGTCCCGCAGGCAGGATCCGGAATGTGCCATCTGCTGGTGGGGTGAGGCCTGGACCTGGGGTCCCTATCTGAACGGGGGAATGCAAGACCGTGAAGCTCCTAAAGCCTTTGCTGCTATTCAGGAAGCTGTCCGGTTGTCGGAGGATCATGCCACTCCGAAAGAGAAGGCTATGATCGATGCGATGGCAGTCCGCTATGTGGAGGATTTTGAGAATTCAAATCGGGCAGCACTGGATACGGCCTATGCGGACGCGATGGCAAAAGTATATGAACAATATCCGGATGATCCCGATATCGGCACCTTGTATGCTGAAGCCCTTTTCTTACTGGAGCCCAGAAGGGGAACGCGGGATGTGAACGATCCGGACACACAATTTCTGCACCGAGTGCTGGAGGATATCCTGGAAAAGGACATCCGGCATCCGGGAGCCTGTCATCTGTATATCCATGCAACGGAATCCACTCAGAAGCCGGAACTTGCAGAGCCCTGTGCCGAATTCATTGGCAGTTCCATACCCGGCGCGAGTCATATCAATCACATGCCTTCTCACACCTGGAATGAAGTGGGTCGCTGGAATGATGCGATCCGTGCGAACATTCAGGCCTGGCACTCGGATCTGAAGGCAGAAGTGGGCGAGGGCTTTGCCATCTATCCGTCCCATAATCTGCATATGCTGTTATTTGCAGCCAGTATGGACGGTCAGGGAGCCATCGCCATTCAGGCCGGAAAGGACTATGCCAAGCTAACAGGCAATAACATGTATCACGTGCTGACTCTGATCCGCTTTGGCCGTTTTGATGAAGTTCCGGCAATTGATAAGAAACCGGATGGGGATGTAGCCCGCGGTATGTGGCACTTTTCACAGGGATATGCGGCACTCCGGCTGAATGATATGAAAAAGGCAAAGAAACAGCTCAGAGAACTTGTAAAGCTGGCAGAAAACTCAGACGGAAGGTTTCGTTTTCACAGTGCAGAAAATCTGCTTGGTACCGTAAGAGGCATTCTGGAAGGGGAGATCTATCGTGCGGTAGGGGATCAGGAAAAAGCGCTGGCTTCCTTTAAAGAGGGAGTGAGTTTTTACGATAAGCTGGATTACGATGAGCCCGAGCCGCTGCCTTTCTCACCTCGCCACTGGCTGGGAGCGCAGTACCTGGAAATGGAACAATATGAGATGGCCGTGGAAACCTTTAAGAGAGAACTGGTGCATCATCCGAATAACGGATGGTCGTTCTATGGAATACTTCAGGCAGAAAAAGGGATGGGAATGGATCACTTAATGACGCAGGCAGCCTTTGAGGAAAGCTGGGCCAGGAGCGATACCTGGATACGGGGTTCCAGGTTTTGAGCTGAGCTTTTGAATTAAATTGACATTCGGGCTTTAGTCTTCCGGCAATCAGAGCCCGTAATTAAGGGGCAGACTCTTAGAGAACCGGTCTTCGCTCCAGGGACCCAGGAAAATGACATCCCTTGAGTTATAGACATTTCCGAATGGATCCACGATGATAAAATTGTAGCGATTGCGGATCTGAAAGCTGCTCACTTCGTTCATGTCCTCCACGTTACCGTTGCGGTCCAGTCTTGGATCATGCGCCACTCCGAAATTTACATTGATCACTTCAAAGACCTTGTATCTTCTGGTGATGAGCTGCCAGTTTCCGGGAAAGGCCCTCTGAATACGCTGCACATCCCTGACTTCCTGTACGGCCCTGGTACCCGGCAGCATGACAAAACGGTTAGTACGTACACGGCCTTCGATCAGGCTGATGAAAAAGTGCCGGGAAGAACCCATAAAAGCTTCGGTACGGTTGCGTGACCATTCCCTTCTCTGACGCCGGCTGTCGGATTCCATTTCAGTATAACGGGGGTAGACCTGCCAGTAGCCGGTATTTGCAACCGGATCAAAAAGGGCATTATCCAGTTCCAGTTCAACATGATAACCGGTAGCATAGTTATTGATCCTGAGAGGTTCATAGAAAATGACTTCAACCTCTGCACCTCCGGCATCCTTAAAATCAATGGCCTGGGGATTTTCAATCTCTGTTTCATCTGCAAATCCGTCGGTTCCGATAAAAAAGCGGCGGAATGCGGCAAACTGTCGTTCCCATTCTGAATCCCGTTTATCCACCACTTCGATCTCGCCCATCTGCAGTGGGTTTACCTTCATGTTGAAGTCGAGGGAGATCTCGTCCTGACCCGTGAGCTCAATTTGTTTATTAATGCTTTTGTATCCCAGGAAACTGACCACCAGGTTAAAACGCCCGGTAAGTTTGGTCTTAAAAGTATAGTACCCGGTCTCATTGGTTGCGGCTCCGATGCTGGTTCCGGAGAGATAGACATTCACACCGGGCAGAGCGTCGCCGGTCTCGGCATCTGTGATGGTCCCTTTAATGGTAGTTTGCGCCTGCATTACTCCGGTGGAAAAAATGAGTAAAGACAACAGAAATAACAGATTGCGCATGATTGAAATGAATTATAGAGGGTTGAAAATACTGAAGATAGGATACTGATATTCCTCTATATATCAAAAAGGCGGCCGAAGCCGCCTTTGTGAATAAAATTGATCTCTTTATTAATGGACTTGAATATTACCTTTTTCAAAATCGAACAATACACCAGCGTTGCCACCGTCTAATTGAAGAGCACATCGATTTGAGCCACCAGAGTCAGCCGCATAGAGAAAGATAAATCCATTTTGATCATTCTCAGCTGCTGCTCCCTGGCCATTATCCACAAGACTAAGCCAGTATTCTAGACCTGATTCGAAGATTTCTTCATCTCCACTTTTAGTAATTGTACCACCTATCCATGATCTATTATCCCAGACAGCAAGGCAGGAAACGTTCAGGTGTACATTGACATCTCCCAGTACGCTATTGATTACTACACTAGCTTGTCCTTTTACGGAAGTGTCCATGCTTTTTTGAGCATTTAAACCAACATGTCCACCTATATTACCGCCTCCCGTTACAATCACTTTACAATCCCACTCAACCAGATATCCGTCTACACCGGAAATGAAGTCTCCGTTGATGTCATAGTATCCTAATCCATCAAATTGAGCATCATTCCATCCACCGGTTCCTCCGCCATCGTAGGCGGCAGGAAGGAATTGCAGCGATTCTTCTTCTTCACCGTTGAAGTCATTTGGCTCAAATGAAGAGGTATTCCAGTTGGTGTATAACCAGGTCTCACCGGTCACCCAGCCCCAGTCTGCGGCAGGATCCGCAGCTCCGTCGGCCTGTTTACCTCCCAGCCAGTAACCACCAGTTATTGCCTGAGGGAAGGTGCTTTCTATCCAGGCCTGTTCGTTGGATGATGTTATCGTAGCCAGATGCGGCTTACACCCTTTGATCTGAGGCATAGATTCTGCTGCTTCATTAGCCTCATCCCAGGTCAATCCAGCTGTGTTCACAGCCTGATAATAGTTACGGTTGAATTCATTATAGACCACCCCATCGGGTACTCCTTGTTTGGCGCGGGCATTATCTATGCTTTTCCCTGTTATTTCTTCTGATACATCTGTAGGCGAGTTGAAATCACTACAGGCCTGGAACAGAAGAAAGGAGGGTATAATTATCATTAGCAGTAGTTTAAAATTGGCGTAGTTCTGCCATGTATTAGAAAAGTTGCTAGATCCCATTTTGTTACTCCGATATGTATTTATAACTAATGCAGCTCTTATTTCAATACCCGGATTGAATCCATCACTTTTTAGAACTGTCTTTACCTCAGGTAAACGATGCCCCGATTTTTATGCATCGTTGCTCAGTCAGGGCACAAAAGGAAAGCTAAGTTAAATATGACCAGCCCCGACATCATTTTAAAATCACTACTAAGATTTAAACTAATTTCCGATGATAATCAATATGTGGATCCAATTCGGATAAGATATTTCATACGTCCACAAGTTCGGTGAACCGGTCATAATAATTACAGGATAAAAAAAGGCCCTCAAATGAGAGCCTGATTAGAATCATTGTTGATACAGATTACCGGTTAACCTGTGGTCCCAGTCCGCTGAGTGCTTCGTCGTAGATCCACATCTCTGTTCCTTCTCCTTCCATCAGATCCCACCATTCGGTGATGAATCCGGTGAAAGAACCTGAACCGTGAACCTCATTGAAATAGGCCACAAAATCTTCCTGCTCGTTCATTTCTGCAAAATTGGTCATGTATCCGACGATCGCCATGTCTCTGCCCTCGGTAGTACTTGGCATGGTATTCGAGTATACACCGTAATGCTCATCAGGCATTTTTTCGTCATAGACTTCTTTGATCATCTCCAGCAGTTCCATTGCACGACCCTGCTTGGTTGGCTTCAGATCAATCCACCATATTCTGAGCATACTTATCTCAGAAATATCGTCGTTGGTCGAAACAGACTGATTCCATTGCCAGTAGGAGGCATTGGACATAGGCATCAGATGCGGTGCCACTTTAGTATCCCAGTGGTCATCATGTTCAGTGCTTGATGGACGATTATCCATTGCTGACCAGGTTGAAACCATAGACCAGATATACTTCCCGGTATTTTCGCCATTAGCGATCGAGTAAACCCTGCATCCGTATGCATCTCCGGCATGAAAGGTCTTGTTATGTTCTGCCATCCCGGTTCTGAAATCAGCACCGTGTCCCGGTAATACTCCGATCATCACGTTCTGTACAATTACCGGCTCTTCATTCTGTGCCATCAATATACCAGGCACCATTAGTAGTAGTAAAGTTAGTAGTTTATTCATTTTTCCCGTGTTTAATTACCCATTAATAAACGTATAGTATAATGTAAAAAAACGTAATTATATAATATTGTATCTATTCAAAAATATCACATCTTAAAAGACAATCTTATTTATTACTTAATCATAAGCTGAAGAAATATATATCTGTAACGAAGTAGCTAATCATACCTGAAATCGTAAATTGTAGTCGTTGTCCAAAAATGAGGTAGAGCAGATGTCCTTTTTACATTATGTTATCATATGCTGAATGTCAGGGCTTTATTGCAAAGCTCTATTGAGGGAGTAATCAACTATATAATATTACATCATACTGTTGAACTAATATAGTTGCCTGATAACAGATCTATTGACTCAATGTGCAGCTCATTAAAATTAAATGTATTGAGATGAATAAAATTTTGCTTAAAGAACTAAATGAACTGAATCCACTACAACCTGCATATGCCTTGGTCGCTAACGTTGATCTGGTTATGGTTCGTTATGGTGACGAGGTATCCGTTCTCTATGGAAGATGTCATCACCGGGGAGCTTTGCTTTCCGATGGCTATATTGACGGTGATAATCTTATCTGTGGTTTACACGGGTGGGATTACCGGTATAAATCAGGCATCAGTGAGTATTCCAATGATGAACAGCTGCACAAATTTAGTTCCTGGGTTGAGGATGGAAAGGTCTGGGTGGACGAAGATGAAATCATAGAATGGGAAAACAAGAATCCTCAGCCTTATGATCGGGATGCATATCAGGGAACTTATCAGGATATACATGGCACTGATGATGAGCCTTTTGTAAAGCACATACAGGATCTGGCAAAGAATGGGATAAAAAAAGGAGGTCATGGACAGGTTGCTGCAATGGGAGTGAGCCGGCAGCAGCTTCCGGTATGGGATGATATTCAGATACAAACTGCTCAGCTAGATCCGGCTCCGCAATTCGAGGATGTTGAGGTGAACACGGAACTCATTATTGGTCCGCAGGCTGCAAAACCGCTGAAGCTTAAAATTCCGGTCTTTGTATCTGATATGAGTTATGGTGCTCTGTCTGAGGAAGCAAAAATAGCACTTGCAAAGGGAGCAGAACTGGCAGGAACGGGTATCTGTTCGGGTGAAGGTGGAATGCTGCCCGAGGAACAGCAGGAAAATTCCAGGTACTTTTACGAGCTTGCTTCTGCAAAATTTGGATTTTCCATGGATAAGCTGAAGAATGTACAGGCTTTTCATTTCAAGGGTGGTCAGGGAGCTAAGACCGGTGTGGGTGGACATTTACCCGGGGAAAAAGTGACCGGCAAAATTGCGGAAGTAAGGGAACTGGAGGAAGGTACTCCAGCGATTTCACCACCAAAATTTGAGGATCTGAGAAGTCCTGATGACTTCCGGAAATTTGGCGATAAGGTGAGAGATCTGACCGGGGGAATACCCATTGGATTTAAATTATCTGCTAATCATATAGAGGACAATATTCAGTTCGCAATCGATGCAGGTGCCGATTATATTATTTTAGATGGCAGAGGTGGGGGAACGGGGGCAGCTCCGGTTATCCTCAGGGATCATATCTCAATACCAACAATTCCGGCACTCGCCAAAGCCCGGCGCTATCTAGATAAAAAAGGAATTGGTCCCGATAAACTCACATTGATTGTAACAGGCGGGCTTCGGACTGCTCCTGATTTTGTGAAGGCTCTGGCATTGGGTGCCGACGGGGTCGCTGTTTCTAACGCAGCCATTCAGGCAATCGGTTGTTTAGGTATGAGAGCATGTAACACAAATAATTGTCCAGTTGGTATTGCTACCACTCAGGATCATCTGAGAGCCAGACTCATTATTGATGAGTCTGCTGACAGATTGAAGAACTTTTTTGAGGGAACCACTGAGCTGATGAAGGTACTGGCAAGAGCGTGTGGACATACCTCATTTGCTCAGTTTAGTGATTACGATCTGGTAACCTGGAAAAGAGATATTCATGAACTGACCGGCATTGAGTACGCAGGGGTATGAAATGAGTAATAGTATGATGGAGCTAAATTTTGAATGGATACCATTGCAGCCATATAACAATGCTGAACTCGATCAAGCTCAGCAGGAATTACATCATGCACTGCAGTTCATTGCCTTAAGTGGCAAGTATCTGCTTACGACGAAAGCCGATGATAGTAATACCAATGCCGGGTGGGACGAAAAAAGTAATTCATTTATCGGAAGGCTGATCGGTGACAAGCTGCACGTTGCTCTTTATGCGGCTGCTTTCCAGCTGCAGGTTCTGAATAAAGAGCATGAAGTTCTCTACCGCCTGAGCCTCGATAAAAAGACCGTATTTGAATGTTTTCTATGGTTAAAAGAGATCTTCAGGCAGGAGGGCATTTCTACCCGGAATCTTGAGCTGGGTCTTCATTATGAACTTCCTGAAGCATTTTCAAAGGATCGCCGGTTCCGGATGCCATCATTTGAATTATTAAAGGAACTGAGTTTTCACCGTACGAATACTGATCGTATGCTGAAGAGTGTGAAAAAGCAGACTGATAATGCATCTGAAATCAGGACCTGGCCTCATCATTTTGATCACGCATTGCTGATCCCTATAGAAATAGGTGCAAAAGGAGAAATTCTGAGATCCTGCGGTTTGGGCTATGCAATCAACGATGATCTGATAAGTGAGCCCTACCTGTATGTGAACAGATGGTCCAAGAATAGCGGTCTGAAATTCACCGATAAACCCAAATTGAAACATGGCAGCTGGTACCCGGAAAAATTAAAAGGAGCCGCTTTGCCATTTTCAAAGATCATCAATGCTGAGAAACAGGATCAGGTTGTCGGAGAATTTATCAGTAATGTCCTTAATTTTAGCCTGAATAACTGATCAGGAATTCGGGAAGGCGGATTTTCCGCATTGGGCAAATACTTCGGTCTGACTATAAGAAATTTTCAGCTCTCCGAAATTACTCTCAAGTATAGCCTTAAATTTTTTACGTTTTTCCATACTTACTGAGTCATTGAGGATCCGGAAAAAATAATGCTGTACTTCTCCTTCCGGGTTGAAATAGATCTTGTTTAAGACGTAGATCTGAGGATCATCACTGCCCCATGTAAATCCTTCTTTCTTCAGTATAGAATATACTTTCTGATGGAATTCACCCCAGGATCTATATACTTCCTCAAAATTTTCTTTACGGTTTTCCGGACTCATTAGGTCGGGATAATACTGATCCAGATCTGCCTTCTTATAATCCTCCCAGGATTCAGCATCGGAGTAACTGGTGACCTTGTGATCGATTTCAGGTACCTGGTTCTGGGCAACACAGGGAAATGACAACAGGATTAATCCAATCAGTGTAAGCAAAGAAGTTCGTTTGAAAGACATATTATTAGCATCTTGTTTGCAACTACTGATATAATACTATATATATAGTATTATGTCCAATAATTTCCTAAGGCGGATCAAATCATGAAGAATTGTCGTGTTAACAGCATCTAATAGAGTTATAGGCTGATACTGCCTATTTTCAGCCCATGCCAAAAAACGACTTTTATAAGAAACTCCCTGAGATCGACCGCTTTCAGGACATGACGAATATGGGAATATTCCGTCCCCTGCCGGATGATTGGTATGTTGTTGTTACGGATGTGGTCAATTCCAAGATCGCCATTGAAGAAGGAAAATATAAAGAAGTGAATACGATAGGTGCTGCCTGCATCACTTCCGTGGTAAATGAATTAGATCCGATGGAGATCCCTTATGTTTTTGGCGGAGACGGAGCCAGTTTATGTGTGCCTCCTTCGGCATATGATAAGGTCAAAAGCGTACTGGTGGGAACGCAGAATATGGCAAAACTGGCTTTTAATCTGGAGCTCAGAGCCGGAATCATTCCGGTAAAAGACATCAGAGATAAGGGAAAAGATGTGCTGGTTGCCCGCTACAAGGTCAACGAGAACTACACTCAAGCCTTATTTGCAGGAGGGGGGCTTGTTAAAGCTGATTCGATCATTAAATCGGATGATGGAGAAGAATATCGTTTTGTATCATCCAGCCAGAGAATTGAAGCGGATTTCACGGGACTGGAATGCAGATGGAAAAAGGTATCCCAGGAAAAGAAAATGGTTTCTTCTCTGCTGATCGAGGCTACCAAAGGTGATCAGGTCAGAAATATGTCACTGTATGGAGAGATCATTGATGAGATCTCAAAAAAAATTCCCTCTGATCATCCGGTGACTGAACCGGCGCTGAAATTCTCGTTCAACCCAACCTGGCTGAGTAATGAGGTCAAAACCCGGACCTTCATGAAAGGACTTGGAAAGAAATTAGTTTATTTCGCGGATCTCTATTATCAGAACATCATCGGTGCCATCCTCATGAAGTTCAATATTAAGATCAGCGGCTTCAACTGGGGAAAGTATAAAAGTCAGTTTATTGCCAATACCGACTACCGCAAGTTTGACGATATGCTCCGGGTTGTGATCTCAAGCACAGATGAAGAAAGAGCGGCGCTGCTGTCATATCTTGATCAAAAAGAAAAGCACGGAGAGATCCGCTACGGTATCCATACCTCAAATGCAGCGATCGTAACCTGTATGGTAAAAAAATATAATGGCCTGCATTTTCATTTCGTAGATGGTGACGACGGTGGTTACGCCATGGCAGCGAAAGATATGATCCGTAAGATGGAAGCCGTGTAAGGATATCACTTCTATCTTTTTGTGATATTTAGTATATGTGAGTCAGGTGTTTAGCCTCAATCGATCATGCAACTGAATATCATATGAACAGAAAAGAATTCATCAGCAGCATTATGCTGTCTGCCGCCTCCCTAAGTGTGCCTTATGTGCCTCGATTTTGGACTAAAAGAGCATTCGAATCACGCCGGCCTGCACCCGAAGATCGTAATTTCAGTAGTCCTGCAGTCGAAGAATTGCTCCAAAAGGTGAAGGCAGATATCGCCGACGAAGAGATCGCATGGATGTTTGAAAATTGCTATCCCAATACATTGGATACCACCGTCGACTTTGAGTACATAGACGGAAAGCCTGATACTTTTGTGATCACCGGTGATATTGATGCCATGTGGTTGCGGGATTCGACAGCACAGGTCTGGCCATATATGCCCCTTATGAGTCAGGATGCTAAACTGCAGGAGCTTATCAAAGGATTGGTGAACCGGCAAATGAAGTGCATACTGCTCGATCCCTATGCTAATGCATTTTACAAGGACCTGGAAAAAGAGTCTTACTGGAAAGAAGATTCTGCTCAGATGCTGCCGGGGGTTCATGAACGAAAGTGGGAGATCGATTCCCTTTGTTACCCGGTCCGTTTGTCTTATGAATACTTTAAACTGACCGGTGATGACACAATTTTTGATGATCAATGGGATCGTGCGATGCGTCTTGCTGTACAGACCCTGCGTACCGAACAAAGAAAGAATGGTACTACTCCTTACCGTTTTGCCCGGGAGACTACCGTCATGATCGACTCTCCACCCTTTAACGGTACCGGCCGTCCGGTTAAACCCAATGGCTTGATATGCTCCGCCTTTCGCCCTTCAGATGATTCCACAAATCTGCCTTTATTGATCCCATCGAATCTGTTTGCGGCAGTTTCACTCCGGCAACTGGCAGAGATCTATGCCGAAGTTCTTGAGGATGAAAATATGACTGAGGAGTGTTACTCCTTTTCGGAAGAAATTGATCAGGCGATCAGAAAGTATGCCATTCAGGATCATCTGAATTTCGGAAAGATCTATGCCTACGAGATAGACGGTTTTGGGAATAAATTATTTATGGACGATGCCAATGTGCCCTCACTGATGTCTTTACCTTATATAGGAGCAGCTGAAAGAGAGGATGAGATCTATCAAAATACCAGGAAATTTCTTCTCAGTGAACATAATCCATACTTCCTGAATGGAAAAGCAGCTACCGGCCAGGGGAGTCCTCATACCGGAAAAGACAGCATCTGGCCTATGGGTCTCATACTTAGGGCAATGACCAGCAAGGATCCATCAGAGATACGTCTTTGTATTTCCATGCTCAAAGACACTCATGCCGATACCGGATTCATGCATGAGAGCTTCCTGAAAGATGATGCTTCACAATATACCCGTGACTGGTTTGCCTGGGCAAATACTCTTTTTGGGGAAATGATTATCGGAGTTTGGAGCACAGACAGGGAGCTGCTGAACGCTGACTTCTAGTTGGTCGGTAAATATATTTGGCAATAATTTGGTTTAAGGTTCAACTAAAAACCCATCTATTTGCTGCAAAAAGCCATATTTGCTAATGTATTGGCTCGCAATAAATTATTCGGATTTTTATGTACTGAAGCCCTTGTATAGTCTGAATATTATCTTAGATTGCTATGAGTCGGTATAATAAGGAAGGATTTACAATTTGGAAGGGCTAAAAATTTATGAGAAGGATTACTACGACTATGAAGGAATTCGTATAGTCACTTCGGAGATCTTTAGGGGCACACAATTCATATTACACTCTGCCAGAGCAAGCCATATCCGCTCGGCATCTGTGGGAGAATATTTTCATGGTGTGATTGAAAAATTTCCCTATTCCTTTGACTACATATCCGATTTTGTGGATGGGTGTCAGCGCATAACTGCGGTAAGTCATTCCTTCCTGGCTATGGACAGGACTAAGTCCGGAGCTATCATGAAATGCACCAGAGAGATCGATCTTTATAAAACGATGGTGGGAAAATGTACTTATATATCCTCCCATCCATCTGAGGAGCATTTCTAAGAATATTACCCATACCAAAAATCGTATTCCCATACGATAACAGGGCAGCTCCTCTGAAAGGGGGCTGCTTTTTCTTTAGCTATATTTAACTAATAAAAAAGGCAGAAGCCAATAGATAAATTAAGTTAATTGCAGCAGAATAGGCAATCCATTCAGTAAAGACTGTTTACTAAAAGCTTACACTGAGTCCTACGTTTACGACGATCAGGTCAGTGTCTGAAGTAGTCGTATTTTCGGCCACAGTTCCATTCTGCACGATCAGTTCACCGTCATTCAAATAAGTGATCTCATCACTGAAAAGGTAACGTCCATTGATGTTCATCCGAACCTGTTTGTTAGCGATCTTGAAAACATCAAATTTGACTCCAAGTCCGCCGCCGTAATTGAGGGCTGCATCGTCGCGGTTTACGGAAGAGGCTAAAGCCGCCGTGTTGTCGGATTGTCTCACCGAGGTCTTTGTAAACATATAGTTAAACCCTGCCAGTCCATCAATATAAGGTGTGATCCTGCCTGCATCGATCTGATACCTGACTAATAAGTTTCCGGTCATGATATTATATGAGCGGAATACTTCGACCTGTACATCAGGGATCTGTGAATTGAAATTCTCTTTTCGCGAATCATCACCATAGGTCATGATCCCTAATTCGACACCAATATCGAAGGGTAACTTGCCGGCGGGAAAAGTCACATAAAAATTTCCGCCCACCGGATCACTTTCAAGAGCATCACTGAAGTCACCCATTGGGATACCATAGGAGAGTCCGGCTCCGAATTCGACCTTCTGTGCTTCAACTTCAGGGTAAACAAGAATTAGCGATAAAAGAACGGATGCGGTAATAATCTTAAAAAGCTTCATGGGGATCATTGTCTGTTTGATTTATATTAGAATATATACAGGTGGCCATATTGTTACTCAGAGACCATTCTACTAAAGAGAGGATGAATAAGTTCCGTTCGTGTGGAATGCGGATGCGTTAATTTTAGTTTTGATAATTGAAATAAATCGAGCAATAAAAACCAACTATCTATGCCAGTTAAGAACGCAAATGCCGTCTGGAACGGCGATCTGAAATCAGGAAAAGGAACCATGTCTCTGGGAAGCGGTACTTTTGAAGGAGCTTATACCTTTGCAACACGCTTTGAAGATGCAGACGGAACTAACCCGGAAGAACTTATCGGGGCAGCACATGCAGGATGTTTTTCAATGGCTTTTTCCAATGAATTAGCAAAAGCTGGTTTTGTTCCGGAATCAGTTGAAACCCATGCTGAAGTTACGCTGGAGATGATCGATGGCGCACCTACCATCTCCACGATCAGCCTTAAAGTTAATGCTCAGGTTCCCGGAATTGATGATGATAAATTTCAGGAGATCGCGGAAGGGGCTAAGAAGAATTGCCCGGTATCCCGAGCTCTTGCATCAGTGAATACCATTAAACTGGATGCAACTCTGCATAACTGATTAATTATTGTATAACTAAGCAATCCGTCATTCGAACAGAGTGACGGATTTTTTAGTATAAAACACTACCCGGTACGCATTTAAACTAATGTTTCCCGATTGCGGTATACTTTTGTTATCTTTCGACTCGATTTAAAAATCCTATCTGAGAAATATTTCTATGAGCGATAAACCTCGCGAGTATTGCGGCATTTTTGGAGTGTTCAATCATCCCGACGCTTCCCTTCTGACTTACTATGGCCTTCATTCATTACAACACCGGGGGCAGGAATCAGCGGGTATCGTCAGTTCCTATCATGATGATGATAAAGGACGGTCTGTTATGCCGGCGCATAAGGACTTTGGGCTGGTACTCAGCGTATTCGATGACCCAAAGATCTTTAAAAAGAACCTGAAAGGTCATTCTGCTATCGGGCATAACCGATACAGTACTTCAGGTTCCTCTAAGAATCCCGCGAATATACAGCCTTTCCGGGTGCACTACCGTAAGGGAAATCTGGCTATTGGTCATAACGGAAACCTCTCCAATGCCAAGCAAATAAGAGAACGGTTTCGTCAGCAGGGAGTCTTATTCCAGAGTACATCGGATACGGAGCTTATACTGCATCTGATCGCTCAGAGTAAAAAAGATGATCAGATGGATCAGATCATGGACGCTCTCAGTCAGATTGAAGGAGCATACTGCCTGGTATTGCTCACCGATGACAAACTGATCGCAGTTCGCGATCCAAACGGATTCCGGCCACTTGCACTTGCTAAGATCGGAGATGGCTATTGTGTTGCCAGTGAAACCTGTGCATTTGATATAAACGGAGCTGACTACATCCGTGATATCAAGCCCGGTGAAGTTATTGTAATAGATCGGGAAGCGATCGAAAAAGGAGAGCCAAAATCACATTTTATTAAGCCCAAGCAAGGAACCGGGACCAGTCAGTGTATTTTTGAATACGTATATTTTTCCCGTCCGGACAGCCGTATATTCGGCGAGATGGTTGATAAGATCCGGCGGAATCTGGGTAAACGACTCGCAAAGGAACATCCTCTCGATGAGGTCATAAAATTAAAAGACGCCGACAAAAAGCCTGTCATTATCTCTGTACCTGATTCCAGTAATACGGCAGCTATTGGCTATGCCCGTGAAAATCAGAAAATGGGATTAGAGTGTAAATACGATATCGGTCTGATAAGAAACCACTATGTTGGCAGGACCTTTATTTCTCCGGGTCAGAAATCAAGAGAACAAAAGGTGCGTACGAAATTCAACCCGGTAAGGGGAGTGATCGAAGGGCGATCGGTCATTATAGTAGATGATTCCATAGTGCGGGGAACTACCTCCCGGTATCTGGTAGATATGATCAGGGAATGTAATCCTGCCGAGATCCACTTCCTCGTCAGTTCACCACCGATCATTAGTCCATGTTATTATGGAATGGATTTTCCCAGTCCGGATGAATTGATGGCTAATCGTTTTGATCGTGATATCAATAGGATGGCAAAAGAGATCGGAGTAGACAGCTTAAGGTATTTGTCTCCGGATGGTCTTGTGGAAGCGGTGAAAGAGGCTAATCCCACTTCCAATGATTACTGCACCGCTTGTTTCACCAGCAAGTATCCGGTCCCCGTTAACTTTGGTGTGGAAAAAGAAGAGAACGAGCTTGTATAATGTTCAATGCTCAGGTTAAGTTTGTAACAAGCGCAACAACACTTTCTAACTGTCCGCCACCAGATCTGCCGGAGGTATGTTTTGCAGGCCGGTCTAATGTCGGAAAATCCAGCATTATAAATGCTATCCTGAATAAGAAACGTCTGGCCCGAACTTCCAATACTCCCGGTAAGACCCAGCAGATGAACTACTACCAGGTTGGCGACCATTGTTATTTTGTGGATCTTCCCGGTTACGGGTTCGCTAAAGTTCCTGCAAAAGAAAGGGAGCGCTGGGGACGAGATATCCGGGAATACCTTCTTAACAGGACTTCACTCCGGCTGGTAATACAGATCGTGGATATTCGTCACAAGCCTTCCCAGCTGGATGAAGATTTTATTTACTGGATGGCCATGAACGAACGGCCGTTTGCTATACTGCTTTCAAAATCGGATAAGTTATCAAGGAATAAAGTGAATCAGTCGATAGCACAGCTAAAGAAGATCCTGAAAGAAATGAACATCGAGGTGCCGATCATTGCCTGCAGTGCTGAGAATCGTGACGGAGTCACTGAAATTCAGGATCTCATCAAGGAATTTACGGAATAAGAATTTTTACTCACTCACTCAAAAAAATAAATTAATCAGATCATGTCTTTTAAGGTGCTTCTGCTAGATAATGTAGACAATAAATGTGCAAAGGTTTTTGCTGAACGGGGAATACAGGCTGATCAGCCAGGAAAATTAACGGAAGAAGAACTAAACAACTGTATAGGAAACTATGATGCTTTGGTGGTCCGGTCCGGAACTACGGTTACAAAAGAGTTGCTATCACACGCCGACAACCTGAAAGTGATCGGAAGAGCCGGAGTTGGAGTCGATAATATTGATATCGCAGCTTCAACAGCTAAAGGAGTACTGGTAATGAATACTCCTGATGGTAATACTATTTCCACTGCAGAACATACTTGTGGAATGATACTGGCCCTGTCCAGAAATATTCCGCAGTCTGTGGCTAAAGTGAAATCGGGAGGCTGGGATCGGAAAAAATATATGGGCACTGAGGTTCATGGTAAGACTCTTGGCATTGTAGGCCTGGGCAAGATAGGATCTGAAGTGGCGCGCAGAATGAGATCATTCGGGATGGACATTAAAGCGTATGACCCTTTTGCAACACATGAGCATGCCCAGGATATCGGTGCTGAACTAACCGAACTGGATGATCTTCTTGGAAGCAGTGACTTTTTAACCGTACATACTCCGCTTACGGATAAGACCAGGGATATGATCTCCATGGCCAATGCTGAGAAACTTAAAAAAGGGATTCGCCTGGTAAACTGTGCACGCGGGGGTATCTATAAGGAAAAAGATCTGGCCGAATTAGTTGACACCGGAGTAGTAGCAGGTATTGCTCTGGATGTATATAGTCAGGAGCCACCTACTGAGGAGTTGTATAATGCTTTGAATCATGAGGGTATCATTTGTACTCCGCATTTGGGTGCTTCCACTGAGGAAGCTCAGGAAAAGGTTGCTGAGCAGATCGCTGAGCAGATCTCAGATGCACTTGAGAATAAGAATTTTAAGGGAAGCCTGAACGGTAAATCCATAGCATTACTTACGAACAAAGAAGTGCAACCGTATCTCGAAATGGCGGAATATCTGGGTAAGCTGGTCGTACAGCTATCTCCGGAACATGCAAATGAATTTGAGTTTGAATATACAGGTGACTGTGCCAGATATTCGGATGTGCTCACCGATGGTATCCTAAAAGGGATGTTATCCGGCTATGTTGACGACTCCATTAATCTTATCAATGCCAGGGTTTATGCAGACGAACGGGGCTTCAGTATACGGGAAGTCACTAATACTAAAAGCAAGACCTTTAATGATCTGATCACGATCAAGCTTGGAGATCAGGCTGAGTACAGCACACTTTCAGCCGCTGTATTCGGTGAAAAAGATTATCGGATCGTGGAGATCAATAACTATGGTATCGAACTTCGCCTGGAAGGCGATATGATCCTCTATCAGAATACCGACCGGCCGGGAATGCTGGCATCAGTATCCGGAGCTCTTGCACAACAAGATATCAATATTGCTGCCCTCAGCCTTGGAAGATCATCCAAAGGGTCAAATGCAATAACTGCAGTAGCAGTAGATAAGGCAATGAACGAGGAAGAATTAGCTGTAATACGCGGACTGGAAGGGATTGATCAGGTAAGGTACATCTCAATTCAGTAAAAAAGTCAGCTGAAATCACCGTTTCTCAGACGCTGAATCAGTCGGTCTTCATTTACTCTTTTCCAGGAACTCAGTTTAGAAGGAGATGGCGAAGCGATCGTCATCTCTCTTTTTCCTAAAGCACCCTGTGCCCTTGCAACTTTCCATCCGGCGGCAGCCATAGAAGCCCTGGCACTACTTGCAGCACAATATGTGGCCAGCATAGCTTCAGGATCTGCAATCTTCATCAGTTTGCCAAAAACACCTTCGGACCATAATTCCGGATTTGCTTCCGGTGAAAAAGGATCATGGAAAAAATATCCCGCACGTTCAGTTTTTAGGTCCCACTCACTGAATGGGCCGTAGAACAGGTGCAATTTCAGGTCCAGATCAGGATAAGGTTTAAATACATTGTGTCCCTTCTTAAGCTCTCTGAAGATCTCCGGTAATATTTCACTTATAGTGGGGTCGGTGATGCCATTTCCAAAAAAAAGATCTGATGCCTGGGATGGAGTTATCGGAAATGCTTCAACACTTGAAAAATGAACCGGTGCAGTATGGCTGTATTCCTTTAGCAGATCAGCCAGCATAATAAAATTCAGGCCGGTACCAAAGCCTGTTTCAATAATATTAAAAGGTCTGTTGCCACGAATGTCGAGGGTGAGGCCGGGAATGTCAAAAAATACATGCCGGCTTTCAGACCATGCACCGTTTGGGTTGTGATAATGTTGATCAAACTGATTCGAATAGAGGGTAGAGGAGCCGTCTTTGGTGGTTCTTATTTCCGGGGTTCTATTCATTCTTTTTTAAGGTGACTGTGCCATAACCAGTGGATGCCTTGATCAACGGACCTCCGCTGTTTACCATTCCGGAAAAACTGCCACCGGACTTTGTACTTGCCAGTCCGAATACCGGAGAGAGTTCTATACCGCGGGCCTTCAGATCCAGATCAAAAGCCAGACCGGGGTCTAATAATAAATCGATGTTACCTGTCCCTGTTGACAAGGTCATATTTTTGCTTAATGAACCTTGACGCAATTGAATGTTTCCGGCTTTGGTGACTGCATTAACTGGTCCGGTAACATTGGATACCCATAGATTGCCACCCTCGGATCTCAAGCTGGCTTCGCACTCTGAGTCGGTCAGGCTGACATGTCCCCCAAGTGTATGTAAATCAGCTTTTCCACTGGTTTTATAAGCTTTAATATGTCCCCCCAGAGTTTTTGCTTCAATAAGGCCGGTGACGTTTGAAAGCGTTATATGTCCGGCCTCTGTTTCTAACTGCTGCTCGCCGGCAATATCTTTAACCTCAATATGGCCGCCACCTGTAGAAGACCGAATATCCATTCTGCGTGGGATCTTAACTATAGTTTGAAGAGTAACATTGGCTTTGGACAGAGTATCTTTAATTTCGCTTACCCGGTAGATGGCTCTCCCGTTTTCAATGATGAATTTTGTATGCAGTAATTCCTCCAGGTTTGCAGAGGTGCCAAAATCGCCGGAGGCCTGAACGATGATGTTACCGGAAGATTCGTCCGTACCTACGACCTGTATGGAACCATATGGAAATTCAAGGTCTGTGAACTGAATATCGGAGGCATCAAAACTTTCCGAATGTGAATAAACACCCGCAGACTCCATTTTCCAAAAGGCGTTCTCAGGTTGAGTGATCTTTGGGTTGATAATGATCTGTCCGTTTTTGACCTTTATATTTACAGAAGAGGATTCATTTTCGATCTCGTCGATAGTAAGATCAATATTCATCTGTAGATCTTCTTTAACTTCAGCGGGAAGGAAAGCCATGATCCGCTTGATCTTTTCCAGCTTCTCAAGATCTTCAAGTTGTTCGAGTCCTTTGAACAGACTATCCTCTTTCAGAGCTTCAAAGTTTTCGAGTTCAATGACCATACGTTTTTCAAGGGATTGCAGGTCTTCCTGAGAAAAGCTGCTCGCATGGTTAAACTCTGTTTTTTCCGTTTTCTGTGAATTTTTTTCGATCAGGTAAATGGAAAGGCCAACAAATAAAAAGCCGGCGATAATAATTTCCCAGGATAGTTTCTTCATATCTTATTGTCTGTGATTGCTGCAGAGACTACGCAGGCAAAGATATTATGTTACAATTACTACATTAGATTCCTTATAATTTCTGAAAACCCATTATTCTCTAATTATGTACGATAAAATTAAGCAGGCAGCAGGGAAATATGTACAGGAAGCCATTGAAACCAGAAAGTACCTGCACCAGCATCCTGAGGTTAGCTATCAGGAATTCAAAACCACTGAATTTATAGTATCAGAACTCGAAAAACTGAATATTAAAGTTGAAAGACCACTTGAAACCGGTTGTATTGGAGTATTGGAGGGGGGTAAGGAATCCGGAAGGGTCATTGCACTCCGTGCTGATATTGATGCTCTTCCCATGAATGAAGAGGGGGAGCATAAATCAGATTTTCTATCCAGGAATCCGGGTGCAGCTCATTGTTGCGGGCATGATGCTCATACAGCTAATCTTCTTGCAACAGCAAAGGTATTATGTGATCTGAAGGATGAAATTGAAGGCAAGATCTTATTTGTATTCCAGCCGGGAGAAGAGACCCTTCCGGGAGGAGGCAGGTTACTGGTAGAAAGCGGATATCTTCACCAGCACGATATCGACGCCATATACGGATTACATACTTCTCCCATGCACAAACCGGGGACGATCGCAACTAAGGCAGGGCCGCTGATGGGTGCGACCGATGAGTTTGAGGCTGAGATCATAGGTAAAGGGGGGCATGCAGCAAGGGCACATGAAGCTATTGACCCTATTGTTCTGGCAGCTCAGTTCGTCAATGCAGCGCAGACCATAGCTAGTCGCTTTGTAGATCCTACGGAAGCAGTAGTAGTCACCATCGGAAGAATTGAGGGCGGAACTGCACATAACATTATTCCTGAAAAAGTTAAGGTATGGGGGACTGTCCGAACCCTGAATTCTGATACTGCAGATCTGGTAAAAGAGAAGCTGAATTCGCTTTTAAAGGGCATCACATCTTCGGCAGGCGGAAGCTATAAACTTAATTATAAAAAAGGTTATCCTGCTGTTATCAATACCGACCGTGAAGCACATAATGTGCTGGAGAGTATGGGAGAGTTATTCGGAAAGGTGAATGCCATTGAAATGGACCGCCCGATCATGGCCGGTGAAGATTTCGCTTTTTATCAGCAGGAATTTCCCGGGTGTTTCTATTTTGTCGGTAGCGGCAGTGAAGACAGCGGGTCAAAATATCCATGGCACCATGCTAAATACAACGTGGATGACCGTTTCTTCGACGTTGCGATCCCGTTAATGGCTACTCTGGCAATGGAGCATTAAGGATGAGCGATGAAAGCAGGTCCTGGTGGGAATCGGAATTATATGACCGGGACTATGATCTGCTCGTAGTGGGCGGAGGCCTTACAGGACAGTCGACCGCACTTTTCTATAAAAGAATGAATCCCGGCAGCCGGATCCTGGTGGTGGACCGGGGCTTTTTTCCCCTCGGAGCAAGTACCCGGAATGCTGGTTTTGCCTGTTTCGGCTCTCCTACCGAGCATATTGATGATAGAAGTATAGAAGAAGAGGCAAAGATCATAGAGCGTATCGGCAGAAGGATCAGTGGCCTGCGGCTACTACGAGATACCTTAGGAGATGGGTCTATCGATTATCGGGAAGAGGGTGCTTATGAGATCTTTACTGATCATAAGACCTTTAAAAAGGCAAAGGCTCAGTTGTCATTATTCAATGAGTGGGTAAAAAAAGCTGCCGGATGGGAAGAAACCTATACCATTGACACATTTGAGGGATACGATGCAGTGAAGATCAAAGGAGAGGGATGCCTGCATCCGGGTAAGATGATGAAAACCCTGTACTCCAAAAATCTGGACCTCGGGATCGAGTTCCGGTGGAATTGCAGAGTGAATGAGATCAGAGCTGAAGAGGGGGAGATCTTAGTGGAAAAGGGGTTGGTTTTAAAGGCATCTCAGCTTATGATCGCAACCAATGCTTTTACTTCGTCATTACTACCGGATCTGGAGATCACTCCCTGCAGAGGACAGGTTTTTGTCAGCAGACCAATCTCTGACCTGAAATGGAAAGGCACTTTTCACTATGATAAAGGCTACTATTATTTCAGAAATATTGGAGACCGCTTGCTGATGGGAGGAGCCAGAAATCTGGATAAGGATACTGAATTTACCTCTGAATTTGGGATCAATGGAAAGATCAAAGATGAGTTGATCCGATTTACCAATGAGGTACTTAAGATCTCGGATCATTGGGAAATCGAACAACAGTGGTCCGGAATTATGGGCTTTAGTCCGACAAAGAGTCCATACCTTCGGTCTTTGACAGACCGCACGGTGGTTGCGGCCGGTTTAAGCGGTATGGGTGTGGCATTAGGAATGCAGCTTGGAAAAGAGGCTGCAGATAAGCTTACCGGACTTTAACTCTCCCCGAGGTAATGGTGGTAAAGTTCGATGAGTTCATTAAGCATCATCGCAGTAGCACCCCATAACGGTACATGATGAACGTCCCAGTAAGGCACATGGAATGACATTCCGCTCAGATCCCATTCATCACGGGATAGATTCTCATCGTTTATCAGCTGATCAAGTGTGACCCGGATCACTTCATCCACTTCATTTGGATTAGGGCTGAAATCCTGGTCTTCCTGCAGAAAAGCCACAACTGGGGTCACCATATTATCGGAATGATTAACATATAAAGGGGTAAGATGCCCTATAATTTCGGCCTGCTCCGTAATCAATCCGATCTCCTCATGGGCCTCCCGAAGAGCTGTTTCTTCATGGGTCTCATCCCCCTCTCTTCCTCCTCCCGGAAAACTGATCTGTCCTCCATGTTTTATGCCGGTTGTACGGAGAGTCAGTATCAGCCAGATCTCTTCATCTTTTTCGATCAATGGGACCAGGACACTGCTGTTCCTGTAGCTATCATTTTCAGGATGATAGAGGCGTTTTGGACGTAATCCGTTGACCGGTTCGGGAGCCATACGGCTCTGGGCTTCTCTTCCCGGAAGAGGTTCAGCAAGTCTGGAAGTCAGATATGATCTGAATGAATTCATGGGTCGAATATAGGGAGAATAGAATTATGCAGGAAGCTTGTTACCCGGATTATAGTCGGTAAAAGCGGAGGTCCTGTTACCGGCAGATCAGTTAAGATTCTGAAATAAGATCAATGCTACCAGCGAGAAATGAGTGAAAAAATCTTTTTGCACTCTTCCTTCTTGTTAATTATTGTAAACGAGTTCCAATTACGGACATAATAATGTAAACGAGAAGATCATTATGAGATATAAACTACTACTAAAATTAAGTTCTTGGGCACTGGTGATTGCGTTGGTATCTACAGCATGTCAGAATGTTACAAATACTACGGAAGAGACCTCTACGTCGCCTGATATAGCGACGAATATAGAGAACCAATACATAGTTAAACTTCGAAGTACAGCGGATAATCCATTTCAGCTTGGAAAGGCGAATGAGATCGATGAAGTAAGAAGCAGTGTACTTCAGGAAGCCGGTATCAGCCGTGACAATGTGATCACTTATTATGATCATGCAATTGCCGGTTTTACTGCAACCTTGACGCCTGAACAGGCTGAAAGACTGAAAATGCTGGATGTGGTTGAATACATCGAGCAGGACAGGATCGTAACTTTTGCTCCACCATGTGGTACTCCGAACGGAGGTCCCTGTGATGGCGGAGGCGGTGGTGACGACGGAGGATCCGGTCAGGAAACTCCATACGGTATCACCCGTGTGAACGGTGGAGTAACGTACACCGGAAGCAATGTGGCGTGGATACTGGATTCCGGTGTGGATCTGGACCATCCTGACCTAAACGTTGATGCTTCCAGAGGATTTAATGCATTTACCTCAGGAAAAGATGGTAGATCACTGGATGATGGTGACGGACATGGAACTCATGTTGCAGGTACCATTGCCGCTATAGACAATTCTACGGGTGTGATCGGTGTCGCTGCAGGTGCAACTGTTATTCCTGTTAAAGTGCTCGACAGCCGTGGATCCGGATCTTACTCCGGTGTTATTGGTGGTGTTGACCATGTTGCTGCTAACGGCAATGCCGGTGATGTTGCCAATATGAGTCTGGGCGGACCATTTTCCCAGGCACTGAATGACGCCGTAGAAGGTGCATCTTCAGGGGGTGTAAAATTCGTGCTAGCCGCAGGTAACGAAAGCACAGATGCTAACAACAGATCACCGGCATCGGCAAATGGCAATAATGTATACACCATTTCAGCGATGAACAGCAGTGATAACTGGGCATCATATTCCAACTATGGTAATCCTCCGGTAGATTATTGTGCACCGGGTACAGGAATTCTGTCCACTTACAGAAATGGGGGCTATGCTACACTAAATGGTACTTCTATGGCTGCACCGCATGCAGCAGGAGTCCTGCTTTTAGGGAATCCATCCACAGATGGGACCGTAAACGGTGATCCGGATGGAAATGCAGACCCGATCATTGTGCATTGATCAGGGTTCCATATTGGTATTGGTAACAAGGCTCTTCCGAAAGGAGGGGCCTTTTTTGTTTAATTGTGAAAAGTGAAACGACATTTTGATGTCTGTATTAATATTGAGGCAGCTTTAGAAGCGAGAAGGTGAAAGTTACTGTGCCGATACTCTGTAACCGGATCATCAATCTAAATTTCAAATTCCCTCCGCTCTCCTTTTAAAGCTGAGGTGTGGTCCTTACTTTCCGGTTCAGAAATTTAAATACAGATATTATTCATGAAGAAGAAGTATAACGTTTACGGCATCGGTAATGCTCTGGTGGATTTCGAGTTTACCGTAGAAGATCAGTTTATCAAGGAACATAATGTTGAGAAGGGTGTCATGACCCTGGTAGATGAAGATCGTCAGCATAAGCTTATCAAAGATATTGATCATAATGATGCGGAAATGAAGTCAGGAGGATCTGCGGCGAATACCGTGATCGCTGTTTCGCAATTTGGTGGAAAAGCCTATTACAGTTGTAAAGTGGCAAATGACCAGTTTGGTGACTTCTACCTTAACGATATGAAGGAAGCCGGTATCAAAACGAATCTGGATGATGAAGAACGCCCAGAAGGAATTACCGGTAAATGCCTGGTTATGATCACAGAGGATGCCGAACGTACCATGAATACCTATCTGGGTATTACTTCTGAATTGTCAGTTAAAGAGATCGATGAATACGCGATCAAAGATTCAGAATATGTTTATATAGAAGGATACCTGGTGGCTACGGATGCGGGACATGAGGCTATGAAGATGACCAAAAAGCTGGCTGAGGAAAATAGCATCAAAACTGCCCTTACGCTTTCAGATCCGTCTATGGTGGAATTGTTTACGGAGCGTTTCCGGGACGTGATCGGTGCTTCTGTTGACCTGCTGTTTTGTAATGAAAAGGAAGCTTTAGTGTTTACAGGCACGGATAATATCGTGGAAGCCCGGGAGGCACTGAAACAGGATGCGAAAAAATTTGTGATCACTCAGGGAGCTAATGGTGCGATGATCTTTGACGGGGATACGTTCATTGATATTGAACCCTATCAAACCAAAGCAGTGGATACCAATGGAGCCGGAGACATGTATGCAGGAGCATTTTTGTATGGAATCACCCATGATATGGGGTATGCCGGTGCAGGCAAACTGGCCAGCCTGGCCAGCTCCAGGATCGTAGCCCAGTATGGTCCCCGACTCGCCTGGCATGAAGCCCAGGAAGTACTGCATAAGATCAAATAAATCATTGCCGAGTATGAAGAGACTGGTTCTTGCCTCCCGGAATAAACACAAGATCGAAGAGCTCAGAGACCTTCTCAGGCCGCTGGGTATAGATTTATTATCTGCGCTGGACTTCCCCGAACTGGAAGAAGTTGTGGAAGATAAAGATACCCTCGAAGGAAATGCGCTAAAGAAAGCTCGTTATGTGTCAGCAATGACCGGGTTACCGGCTGTCTCAGATGATACGGGTCTCGAAGTGGATGCACTGGCTGGAGCACCGGGGGTATACTCAGCCCGGTATGCCGGAGAAGATGCCACATACGGGGATAATGTCCGTAAATTATTATCCGAAATGGATGGAAAGAGTAACCGCAGAGCACGGTTCAGAACGGCAGTCGCACTGGTTCACGACTCCCTGGAGGAAGTATTTGAAGGTATTTGTCCCGGGCAGATCATTCGGGAAGAAAAAGGAGACAAAGGTTTCGGATATGATCCCGTCTTTATGCCGGAAGGCTATGAGCGTACTTTTGCAGAACTGGATTCAGAGGTTAAGAACCGTATTAGTCACCGGGGAAGAGCCATTCAGAAACTGATTGAATATTTAAAATAGTGAAGTCATGAAAAAAAGCCTGCTCTTGCTGCCACTTATGGTCCTTTCATCTTGTGTAGGACCTGAGATCCCCAATGAATATGTGGATGTGTTTATAGGAACCGGGGCACACGGGCACACACACCCATCCGCAACGGTTCCTTTTGGTATGATACAGGCCGGACCGGTAAACGGAACTTCGGGCTGGGACTGGACCTCCGGGTATCATTATTCTGATAGCCTGATCACCGGATTTGCCCAGACTCATCTGAGCGGAACCGGTATTGGTGATCTTAATGATATCATACTCATGCCATGGCAGGGTAGTTATGATCCTTTTTCTTCATCCAGGTACGAGGGAAAAAGAAATTATGCATCTTCTTTTAGTCATCGTTATGAGAAAGCAAGGCCGGGCTATTATTCGGTACTGCTGAAGGATCAGGAGATAAATGCCGAGATGACGGCGACGGAAAGAGTGGCTTACTATCGCTTTAAATATCCTGAATATGAGCAGCAAAAGCTGATCGTTGATCTTGGTTTTTCACTCAACTGGGACAATACCATCAGAGCTCAGGCTGAACAACTAAGCCAAACCCGGTTGGTAGGATATCGTTTTTCACGAGGATGGGCCAGAGACCAGAAAGTGTTTTTTGCCATGGATTTCAGTCGCCCCTTTGAGATGGAACCGGCATTAGTAGACTCCGTCCTGCGTTCGGCCTCAGTACATGATGGGTCAAACATCAGGCTGCCATTGAGTTTTGAGAAAGCAGGAGAAGAACTGCTAGTAAAAGTAGCTATCTCCGGTGTTTCGGTTGATGGAGCTGTTGCAAATCTGGAAACGGAATCCGGGTGGGATTTTGATGAAGCGGCACTATTTGCAGAAATGAACTGGGATAGAGCGCTTTCCGGAATTCGTGTGAAGGGTGATAAAGAGGTTATGACCAAGTTTTATACTTCTCTCTATCACACCAAGCTTGCACCGGTCATGTTCTCTGACACTGATCATCAATTCAGGGGCGGAGATGCATCCACCTACACCGACAGTACCTATCAGCGATATACGATCTTCTCTTTATGGGATACTTTCCGTGCAGAACATCCCTTGCTGACCTTGTCAGATGCAGATCGTATAAATGATATGATCAAGACTATGCTGGATTTCTATCAGGAAACGGGATTGCTGCCGGTCTGGGAACTGCATGGAAATGAGACCAATACGATGACCGGCTATCATGCCATCCCGGTCATTCTGGATGCGTATGTTAAGGGATTCCGGGGATTTGATGCAGAGCTGGCCTACGAAGCGATGAAAGCCAGTTCCATGCAGGATATTAGAGGCTCCGATCTGTATCGTGAATACGGATATATTCCCTCGGATCTGGAAGTGGAGTCGGTCACAAAGACCCTGGAATATGCCTATGACGACTGGTGCATAGCCCAGATGGCAAAGCTGCTGGGCTATGATGAAGACTATGAGTACTATATGGATCGCTCTGAAAGCTGGAAGGCTTTATACGATCCACAGTCTGGTTTTATGAGAGGAAAGAATGCTGACGGCAGTTGGGTGGATCCGTTTGATCCATTACGAGCAAACCACCGTATCAACAATGATTATACCGAGGGCAATGCATGGCAGCATAGCTGGTTTGTTCCTCAGGACGTGAGAGGGCTCATAGAGCTAATGGGGGGAGAAGAGGCATTTGTTCAGCGCCTTGATTCCATGTACGCTATGCCGTCACTATTGACCGGTGAAGATGTATCTCCTGATATCTCAGGAATGATCGGGCAGTATGCGCACGGCAATGAGCCCAGTCATCATATAGCTTATTTGTATAACTATGCAGGTATGCCATGGAAGACCCAGCACCGGGTACAGCAGATCATGGACAGCCTCTATACCACGGGTCCGGAGGGGCTCAGCGGAAACGAAGACTGCGGACAGATGTCGGCTTGGTATGTATTTTCGGCTATGGGTCTATACCCCGTAAATCCGGCGACTGGAATTTACGTGATCGGTAGCCCGGACCTTGAAATGTCCGAGATCACCCTGCCCGCAGGAAACAGCTTCAGGATAGAGGCTGGTGAACTAACGGATGAAAATATATACATTCAGTCAGCAACCCTGAATGGTCTGCCGCTGGAGAGAAGCTATATCACTCATGATGAGATCATGAGTGGCGGTGTACTACACTTTAAAATGGGTCCTGAACCAAATATGAACTGGGCGGCCAATGCAGATGGCAGGCCTGTAAATTCAATTCAATGATCAGAAAATTATCTTTATTCATTCTGTCTACTCTGTTTATTACAGCAGCATGTACCAAGGAGGTGCCTGTCAGCATCAATAAACAGCAAATGGCAGAAAGCGTGAAAACGGAATTTCTTCATGCCTGGAATGGGTATAAAACCTATGCATGGGGTTATGATGAACTAAAGCCGGTGAGTGATACCGCCAGAAACTGGTATGATGTTTCCTTATTAATGACCCCTGTGGATGCTTATGATACGATGATCCTGATGGGACTGAATGATGAAGCAGAGGAAGCCAAAGATTTGATCCTTTCAGAGCTGCACTTTGATCATGACATGAGTGTACAAAACTTTGAGATCGTCATTCGAATGCTGGGGGGATTACTATCAGCTTATCAGATGGATGGAGATGAAAGATTTCTGGAACTGGCTAAAGATCTGGGCGACCGTCTGCTTCCGGTCTTTGATTCACCTACGGGATTACCCTATGTAAATGTAAACCTTCAAACCGGAGAGACCTCCGGGATTATCAATAATCCTGCGGAGATCGGTACACTGATATTAGAGTTTGGGACCCTGTCCGGCCTGACCGGTGATCCGGTTTATTTTGAAAAAGCCGACCGGGCGATGAAGGGTATTTATGAAAGAAGATCTGATATCGGTCTGGTGGGAGAAACCATTAACGTCGAAACAGGTGAATGGGTGAACACCTCCAGTCATATCAGTGGCAGGATCGATTCCTATTATGAATACCTGCTGAAGGCATCGGAACTGTTTGGGCTGGAAGATTACCGAATGATGTATGATGAAAGTATCACAGCCGTAAATGAATATCTGCTGGACGAGACTGAAACCGGAACCTGGTACGGTCGGGCAGACATGTACAGCGGAGAAAGAACTGCTACTACTTATGGAGCACTGGACGCGTTTATGCCGGGTATGCTGGTATTTGGCGGGGAACTCGAGATAGCAAAGAAAGTTCAGGAAGCGAACTATAGTATGTGGACTATGGAAGGCATTGAGCCGGAGGGTATTGATTACAGCAGCATGGAGATCACTTCCCCTTATTACCTGCTGAGACCCGAAAATATTGAGTCCGCTTTTTACCTGTATCGGGCAACAGGAGATGACAGGTACCTGAAAATGGGTAAGACCATGTTTGAAAGTATTGTTGAATACTGTAAGACAGAAAGTGGTTTTGCAGAGCTTGCTGATGTAAGAACCAAAGAAAAGAATGATGGTATGCAAAGCTTTTTTCTTGCAGAGACCCTTAAATACAGCTATTTATTATTTGCCGATGAAAGCACGCTGGATCTGGATACTCACGTCTTCAATACAGAGGCTCATCCATTAACTAATACCTGGGACCAATGATCAACCGTAAAGATTTTATAAGATCCGGGCTATTCGGACTTATTCCATTGAGTGTACGTAATTTGATTCCTCAGCCTAAAGCTTCGGGTCCGTTTCCGGTAGTAATCTCAACCTGGAATACCGGGATCCGGGCAAACGCTGCAGCATGGGAAGTTCTCAGCAAAGGAGGGTATGCGTTGGATGCGGTTGAGACCGGTGTGAAAGTAGAAGAAGCCGATCCGAAGAATATGTCGGTAGGATACGGTGGCCGGCCGGACCGGGAGGGAAAAGTAACTCTGGATGCCTGTGTAATGGATGAGAGAGGAGAATGTGGATCCGTGGCCTTTCTGCAGGATATCAAACACCCGGTGTCGGTGGCAAGAAAAGTCATGACGGAATCCCCGCACTGGATGCTGGTTGGTGAAGGGGCTCGACAGTTTGCACTGGATCAGGGATTCAAGGCAGAAAACTTGCTCACTCCGGAAGCGGAAAAAGCCTGGAAGAACTGGCTGAAGAATTCCGAATATAAACCGGTGATCAATATTGAGAATCATGACACCATCGGAATGTTGGCCATTGATGAGCAGGGGCGATTATGCGGAGCCTGTACCACCAGCGGTGCTGCATGGAAGATGCATGGCAGGGTGGGAGATTCCCCGATCATAGGAGCAGGTCTTTTTGTAGATCCAAACGTGGGCGGAGCGACTGCAACGGGTCTCGGAGAAGAAGTGGTTAAGACAGCCGGCGCGGCACTTATCGTAGAATTTATGCGTCAGGGCCATGATCCTTCTGTAGCATGTAAGATGGCGGTAGAACGAATTATTGAAAGAGATGCTGCCAATAAAGAAGGGGTGCAGGTAGGTTATATCGCATTGAATAAAGATGGAGCCTTTGGGGGCTATAGCATTCTGAACGGATTTACTTATGCAGTATACAATGAAGATGGTAACCGGGTAATAAAGTCGGAGCATCTCATTTAGTGGGATTCACCATACTCGACTATATCGTCATTGTAGTATACCTGATCGGAGTTGCCATACTTGGTCTGCGTTCTTCCGGCAAACAAAAGAATACCACTGATTACTTTTTAGGGGGGGACGGTATTCCATGGTGGGCCGTGCTGTTTTCCATTGTTGCCACAGAGACCAGTACGCTAACCTTTATCAGTATTCCAGCGGTAGCCTATGGCGGAAGTCTCACATTTCTTCAGATCACCATAGGCTATGCGATCGGCCGGACGTTGGTTGCCCTGTATTTCCTCCCAAGATATTATGAGGGCAAACTGAATACAGCTTATACTTTTCTGGAGCGCAGATTTGGTGACGGGATGCGTAATGCCGCGAGTACAACATTCATGGTTACAAGGCTGCTGGCAGATGGGGTAAGGCTTTTTGCTACGGCGATTCCTCTGGCGGTCATACTGAGATTCGGGGGTGCTTTTACCGGATGGGAAGATCTCGAAGTGTATATACTGGCCATCATTCTGATCACTGCGATCACGATGGTCTACACATTTTTTGGAGGGATCAAAGCCGTGGTCTGGATGGACTTCGTGCAGATGCTGGTATATCTGGGTGGTGCAGGAATTGCGGTCTGGGTATTGATGAATGCGGATGCAGGAGGATTCAGGATCCCCGCTGAAAAATTCACCCTGGTAGATCTGGGCTTTGACATGAACTGGAAAGAATTTATTGCGGCACCATATACTTTAATTACCGCAGTTGTGGGAGGAGCCGTATTCTCACTGGCTTCCCACGGTACCGATCACTTGCTGGTACAGCGTGTGTTATCCACAAGAGATCTTAAAAAAGGACAAAAGGCCATGATATGGTCAGGGATCGTGGTCATGTTTCAGTTTGCACTGTTTCTTGGAATCGGATTACTGCTATATCGATTTTATGGAGGATTATCTCCGGAAGCACTGGGACTGGCAACGGCCGACGAGATCTTTGCCCGTTTTATTGTTAATGAGTTACCGGTAGGTGTTTCCGGTTTGATTGTAGCGGCCTTATTCGCAGCTGCCATGAGCAGTCTGAGTTCCTCTCTGAATTCACTGGCATCATCAAGCACCTATGATATTTATAAACCCTACTTCGGTAAGAATAATAACGAAGCAAAGGATCTGAAGGTATCCAGGATCCTGACACTCAGCTGGGGGGTGATCCTCATGGGATCTGCAATTGGTTTTGCCATCCTGCAGCTTCAGGAAGGAGAGAGGCCGGCTGTTGTTGAGCTGGGGCTGGGCATCGCCTCTTATACCTATGGTGGACTGCTGGGAGCCTTTCTGCTCGGACTCTTCACTGAGAAACCGGATAAGACGGATGCATTAATAGGCTTTTTCACCGGACTGATCGCCCTGCTTTTCATGGTACAGGGCCCGGTCCAGGATCTTCTTCCCGGTGAAGGTCTGGCGATAGCCTGGCCGCTGTACACACTGGTTGGATCTGTGATCGTGATTTGTACCGGATTGCTTAGTTATAAGTTGAGAAGTTGACGTGATTGGTCGGCGGGATAGGGGGGACTTTTCCAAAGTCCCTGCTTTGGAAAAGTCAGGTAATACCAGTTTTTCACTCTAATGAATATATAGCTCTAGTCTATGTATGATGTGATTTGCAGATTTCGCTACCTAAACAAATGGGACTTTACTAAAGTCCCCACTTTGGAAAAGTCTCATTCCCGCCCCTCCATTTTCACCTCATCCCGAATTACCCTATTATCCGACATGCATCCCAATGAGAAACTCATCCATACATTGTATTCCGCTTTTTCGAAAAGAGATCATACGACTATGGCTGATTGTTATCATGAAGAGGCCTGCTTCCGGGATGAAGTGTTTGAACTGGAAGGGAAAGAGCAGGTAGCCGGAATGTGGCAGATGCTTTGTGAACGGGGGGATGATCTGAAGATTCAATTCTCTGATATAACGGCAGACGCTCAGACCGGTTCGGCACATTGGGTGGCCGATTATACATTCTCACAAACCGGCCGGAAAGTGCAGAATTCCATCGCTGCATCCTTCATTTTTCAAAATGGACTTATACTTGAACATACTGATTCTTTTGACTTTTGGGCTTGGTCTAATCAATCTTTGGGTTTTACCGGGTTATTCTTAGGTTGGACCGGGTGGCTGAAAACGAAGATCAGAAGGAAGGCCCGCTATTCACTCGACCAATATTTAGCAAATAAATAATGACACACGGTACCCACAATGCCCTGGAGGATCCACGTAATGAGGAGGTCCTGATCTATATAAATGGTGAACTGTACCCGCGACCGGAAGCTAAGATCTCGGTATTCGACAGTGGCTACCTGGTTGGCGACGGGGTCTGGGAAGCGCTAAGACTGCATAAAGGAGTATTAGTATTTCTGGATGAGCATCTGGATCGGTTGTGGCAGGGTGCTGCGACCATTGGAATGGATCTTGGGATGACACGCTCCGAGCTGACCACAGCGATCCGGAAGACGCTGGGTGCGAACAAGATGACAGACCATGTACATGTCCGGGTAATGGTGACAAGGGGGATCAAGAAGACTCCCAGTCAGGATCCAAGACTTACTATTTCAGGACCCAATATTGTGATCATCGCTGAACATAAGAAAGCGGACCCCGCCAGCAGAGATCGTGGAATTAAATTATTTACCAGTACTATCCGAAGGGGTTCTCCCGATTATCTGGATCCGCGTCTGAACTGTCACAGTAAACTGCATGAAGTGCAGGCATTGGTTCAGGCACTGGAGGCAGGGGCTGATGAGGCTCTTATGCTCGATGTCAATGGTTTTGTAAGCACATGTAACGCCACGAACTTTTTTATTGTTAGAAAAGGGGAAGTCTGGACCTCAACCGGTCAGTACTGTATGAATGGTATTACCCGCGGTAAGGTCATAGAAGTGTGTCAAAAGGCAGGCATTCCATGTCACCAAAAGAATTTTTCATTGTTCGATGTTTATGGAGCAGATGAAGCTTTTGTGACCGGAAGTTTCGGTGGGTTAACTCCGGTAACGGAGGTAGACGGCCGGACCATCTCGGAAAGCGTTCCGGGAAAAATGACCAGCCACCTTCAGGATCTGTATAAGAGATCTATAGATGAAGCAGTTAAGCAAGAATCAGAATAAAAAGGATTATATGTTTAAGACCAGAAGAATTTGTTTATGGAGCGGACCCAGAAATATTTCAACCGCCCTCATGTATTCATTCGGACAGCGAGCTGATACTACTATTGTTGACGAACCGCTTTATGCCCACTATCTCACTTCAACAGATGCCCGGGATTATCATCCTGGAGCAGATGAGATCATTGCTTCACAGGAAAATGATGGCCAGAAAGTGATTGATGAAGTGATCATGGGGGATTATGATACGCCCATCGCTTTCTTTAAGAATATGACTCACCATCTGGTCGATCTGGACTGGGGTTTTATGGAAAAGACCATTAATGTGATCCTGACCCGTGACCCGAAAGAAATGCTGACCTCTTATGTCAAACAGGTTGAAAACCCTACCATCGAGGATGTTGGCTATAAAAAACACCTGGAAGTAGTCGAATATTTGAATGATATAGGCCGGAAACCCATCATTCTTGATTCAACCGAGATGCTTAAATATCCTCAGTCTAAACTCAGAGAGTTATGTTCTAGAATGGGGGTGCCTTTTGATGATGCAATGATGTCCTGGCCGGCTGGTCCACGTAAAGAGGATGGTGTTTGGGCTCGTCACTGGTATCATAATGTTCACCGTTCGACCGGTTTCCGTCTATATAAGCCTAAGAACGAACCCTTCCCGGAACATCTGGAAGATCTGCTGGAAGAATGCCAGGATGCTTATGATAAGCTGATGGAACTAGCCGACTGAAGATCTGCATACGTTATTCTGCGATCTTTAAGCTGCTATCGGGTAAGTGGGTCTTCGTATTTTAAACGATGATCGTTTCGCTGCGCTTGGGCCCGGTGGAAATGATCGTAAACTTGACTCCCAGATACTCTTCCACAAAACGGATATATGACTGAGCCGTGGATGGCAGCTCATCCCAGCTGGTAATACCCTCGATCGAGTTTTTCCAGCCTGGCAGGGAAGTGTAAACCGGTTCTACGTCACGTATCTCATCCAGACATAGCGGGAAGACGTCGGTTTCTTCTCCGTCCAGTTTGTAAGCAGTACATACTTTGATCTCCTCAAAGCCGTCCATCACGTCCATCTTAGTGAGCGTAAGTTCGTTTATGCCATTGATCTGGCAGACGTATTTGAGAGCAACCAGATCCAGCCAGCCACATCTTCTGGGTCGACCGGTTGTGGCACCAAATTCAGCTCCTTTTTCACGAAGCAATTCGCCGGTCTCACCCAGCAGTTCGGTTGGGAAAGGACCGTTTCCTACACGGGTACAATAGGCTTTGGTAATACCCATCACTTTATCTAACGCAGTAGGAGGAATCCCGGAACCGGTGCAGGCACCGCCGGAGGTTGGGGAGGAGGAGGTAACATAAGGATAGGTTCCATGGTCTACGTCCAGAAGAGTACCCTGAGCTCCTTCCAGAAGTACCGATTCTTCATTACGGATCGCTTTGTGCAACAGCTCCGTGGTATTGCAGATATAAGGCTCCAGTAATTCAATAGACTCGCTGAGTTCGCTCATCAGTTCATCAGCATCGAGAACCGGTTCTTTGTAGAGGTTTTCCAGCGCAAAGTTGATGTCTTTGAGGTTCTGTTCGATCTTGGAGCGCAGTACATCTTTGTCCAAAAGATCCACCATACGGATACCTACCCGTGAAACTTTGCTTACATAAGCAGGACCAATTCCTCGTCCGGTGGTCCCGATGGCATCTCCTCCACGTCGCTTTTCTTTTAACTGATCAAGAAGTTTATGGTACGGGAGGATGACATGGGCTGTCTGGGAGATAAAAAAGCGGTCTTTAAGCTCAAAGCCCATTTCCTGTACTCCCTTGATCTCTTCGACCAGGGCCACAGGATCGATAACCACACCGTTTCCGATCACACAATGAGCATCTCCGTTAAATATTCCGGAAGGGATGAGGTGGAGCACCACTTTTTTATCGTCAAATTTCAGGGTATGGCCGGCATTGGCTCCACCCTGATATCGGACTACATAATTTGCTTTATCACTGAGAAGGTCTACGATCTTACCTTTACCTTCATCGCCCCACTGGGCGCCAATCACTACTCTAACAGACATGATAGTTCAATAAAAAAGGGGTGTATGACACCCCTTCAGATTCTGGATTTAATTCGGATCAACCTTCGCCAAAAGATGTTGCAGCTTCTTCAACCGACTTATAATGCTTAAATACTGTGATAAGTTTAGTCACAATAAGTAGGCTTTCGATCTTATCTGTTGCATTGGCAATGCGAAGATCTCCTCCGGCTTTACGCATCGTGGTGAGGGCACCAATCAGCATTCCGAGTCCGGATGAGTTCATGAACTTGACTTTGCCCAGGTCTACAACAACGTTGGTTTTCTCGGCGTCGATCAGCTCATGGAGTTTTTCGTTCAGGCTAACCGCGTCTGGCCCGCCCATCACGTTACCTTTAAATTCGATAACTACGCTGTTGTAGCGTTCTGCCGTAGTAAAGCTCATGATAATCCTCTTTTAATTTATTGTATAAAGTTATTTGTCACCTTTCAATTCAACAACCAGAGCACTGGCGACAAACAGGGAACTGTAAGTACCCAATATGATGCCAATTATAAGGGCAAAAGAAAAGCCTTTCAACACCTCACCGCCGAAAATAAACAGGACTAATACCACAAACAAGGTAGTAACAGAAGTTATAACCGTACGGCTAAGAGTGTCATTCAAACTCTTGTTTACCATTGGAATATAATCCATTCCTTTATGAACATTTGAATTTTCCCGGATTCGGTCAAATACGACCACGGTATCGTTGAGGGAATAACCCACAATGGTCAGGAATGCTGCAATGATATTCTGATCGATCTGAAGACTGAAGTCGACTACATCACTCAGAATGGTGAATACACCGAGGGTGATCACTACATCATGGATGAGCGCAGCTACTGCACCAGCCGAGAAGGTCCAGTTCCGGAATCGTACCATGATATAAATAAAGATGATCACGATGGCATAGATCACGGCTTGCAATGCGCCTGACTTCAGGTCTTCCGCGAATCGCGGTCCTACTACATCGGTCTTAATGACAGTGGCCGGATTATCAGGGAATACCTCTGATAAGGTGTTCATGATCCTTGTCTGCACTTCGTTGATCTCGTCTTCATTATCGGTACGGATCAGGATATCGCTTTCAGAACCGAAAAGCTTAACCTCGGGAACTGAACCAAGCGGTTCACCCAGGCTGCTACGGACTTCCACAACATTGATCGGTTGGTCGAATTCAAGAACAAATTCTTTACCGCCTTTGAAATCGATACCATACTGAAGGCCCTTTGAAATGATAGCGCCGACAGATATCAGAATAAGAACAGCGGAGACCACATACGCGATCTTCCTGCTGCCTGTAAAATTGAAATTTGGAGTTTCAAACCATCTCATAATGTTTTCCTATATCGTATTAAAAATTTCTTTTTGATGAATTCGGATCAGCCAAAGCTAACCGCATCTTGTTTGGTTCGTGACAGGTAATCAACGATAACTCGGGTGATCACGATAGCACTGAACAGGGATGAAACAATACCTGCCATCAGTGTTACAGCAAATCCTTTGATCGGTCCTACACCGAAGCTGAAAAGGATCAGTGCCACGAAGAAAGTGGTTACGTTGGCATCAATAATTGCACTCATCGCGTTGGCATAGCCGGCTTCGATGGATGCTTTGATGGTTTTTCCGGTTCGCTGTTCTTCCCGTATACGGTCGAAGATCAGCACGTTCGCATCTACTGCCATACCAATGGTAAGTACGATACCTGCAATACCGGGCAAAGTAAGTGTGGCTTTGAATGCAGCCAGAATACCCAGGATAAAGATGATATTCAGTAAGAGTGCAAGGTCAGCAATTCCACCACCGGTACGGTAGTAGATGATCATGAAGATCGCTACGATCATCAGTCCGTAAAGAACGGAATTTAATCCTGCGTTGATGGAGGCTTCACCAAGAGTGGCTCCTACTGTTCGCTCTTCAATGATATCGAGTGGAGCAGGAAGGGCACCGGATAAAAGAATATTCACAAGGTCTTCCGCTTCAGCTACACCGTCGAGTCCTGTAATGGACGACCGGCCATTTGAGATCTTATTCTGTACGTTAGGGTAAGAGAATACATATCCGTCCAGTACGATTGCCACCGGTTTTCCAATATTCGCCCCGGTGATACGTCCCCATTTACGGGCACCTTCAGAATTCATTGACATAGATACTTCAGGAACGTTGGTTGCAGGATCGAACTGAATAGATGCATCTTCGATCACATCTCCGGTCAGTTCAACCTGTGTGCGAACACCAATCAGCTGGAATAGCTCTCCTCCTGTTTCTGTCGGAAAGGGATTTGCACTCCACATCAGCGTGGTGTTGCGGGGCATCATGCGCTGGATCTCCGGCTGACGGATAATGTCATAAACGGCAGACGTATCACGTGCTTCAGCATATCCGAATACATAAGGACTGTCGGATGGAAGCAGCATGTCGAACATGTTTGCGCCGGCTACACTGTCAGACTGTGCCGTGGTATCCTGTGCCAGCTGGTCGAAGTAATTATAGGACTGCTGAATAAAGTTACCGAATTCCTGTGCATCGGCAGCTAGTCTGAATTCCAGACGTGCAGTCCCTTTAAGCAGGTTTCTTACACGCTCTTTATCCTCTACGCCGGGAAGCTCAACGATGATACGGTTAGTTCCCTGTTTCAGGATAGAAGGCTCAGTTACACCAAAACGGTCAACCCTGCTTCGGATAATTTCGATTGCACGGTCAAGCGCAGACTGTCGCTGAGTTTTAAGAAACTGTGCGATCTCCTGGTTTGTAGACCGGCGGGTGATGTTCATGGCATCATTTCTGTAATAACGACTCAGACGGGCATTAGGGTCGCGTTCTTCAAAGATGCGGACCATTTCGTCGATGAAATCGAGATCCTGCTCAATAGCATTCGTGCGTGCTTCCTGAATAACATTGGTCAGCAGTGAATCACGATCTTCACCGGCTAGCTCCTGAATAAGCTGTGCGGTTCCTACTTCAAGCGTTACGTGCATACCACCCTGAAGGTCAAGGCCCAGAGATAATTTATTATCCCGAAGGTCCTGAAGCTTTGCCGCATTATCTTCGCGGTATTGAGCAGCCTCAGAGGTGCTGAGTTCTTCTATATAATTCTGTTCCAGACTCCATTGTATGGAGGGAATGAGGTACCATGTTGTCAGTACCAGAAAGGCTATAATAAAGCCTATTTTTAATCCATTACCTTGCATAATCAGTAAAATTTGTGGGTTTTGTAGTAAAGTGAAAAAAGTCGAGGTACCGGATTTGAAATAACCGGCAGCAGGGGGAAGAAAAAGTCAGGGTGCGCCTATAGCGGTACCACCAATCATTGGGATGAGCGTGTGAGAAGAAGGAAGTTCTGAGTAAGCAATGCTTTTTATCTCAGGTGATTCCGTGTCGGGATGTTTATATGTCAGTGCTTTAGAAGCTGATACATATCCGTCATTGTGCTGTATCGCAGAAGGCTTCTGCTGTTCAAACACAATAGCTTTACCCATCCCCTGATTCTGATCATTGAACTCATTCCATTGCTGTATAAGGATTCGATAGATCTTACGATCAGAGTCTGACGGCTCAGCATCATCAGATTGATGTTCACCAGACTGTATGAGTACTGAGGCTTGTTTAATAGCATCTGAAATTTCTTCTCCATCATATCCCAGGTCAGCCAATTCGGCTTTGAGTGCTTCATCAGAATTATCCAGTTGCCACTCCAGCCACTTTGTGAACACATCCGTGCGGAGTTCTTCATTCGTGGCAGAACCAATATGCAGGAAAATACCTGCGATCAGCAGTAGCGCGGACCAGTATCTGATGATATGTGATCGGAAAATTTTCATTTCAGCTTAAAAATATAAACAACTGTGGTATAATAGTGAACCAGAATTTCGGATTCTTTTTTTATGACTTCCTGCAGGAATAAGATCTCTTTGATCAGTTATCACTGCGGGGCTGCATCTGTAAGGCAAGTAATTTCCACTGATCACCGCGACGGACATAAACAGCGGTATATCGTTGCCTGGATAAATCCTGCATATAAACCCAAAGAAATGGCAAGCCAGATAAATAATAAGGACCGCTTAACTTTCTTTATTTTTGAAGCCTTATTTTTGGAGCGCTTAGCGATCACCAGAGAAAATTTTGATAAAAAAAGATAACAGAAGAGTATAAGGCAATTTCCAGGCTCATATCTAAAGATCTTTACCTGATGTGAATGGAAAGTATGGTATGGGTTCTGTTTTGATGGGAATTGCCCATAGATCTTTTTCCGTAATCACTTTCCCCTTCAGTTCTTCCAGGATGACTCTTTCAGTTACAGTTATCCCTTTTCGAGCCATAACATCAAAGGTATCAATGCCGTCACCGGGAAAACTTTGCCGGGTTCTGTGAATATAGAAACGATTCGAAAATTTTCTTCCAAAGGCTTCCTCAACTCCTTTTTTCCCGATCATAAAGCCTATCAGGCCTCCCCAGGTTGCAGTTGGGTTATCAGAGTCCCAGCCGGCCAGGGTTCCGATCTTCAAGGTATTCTTCAGATCGCCTTCTCCGTAAAAAAGGCTTACAAGACTGGAGGCAAAATTTATTCCGGCAGCAAAGCAGCCATTACAATAGAGCTCTCTGGAAGTCATATCATATCCGTCTTCCTGATTTACCTGGTAGCGGTAGTAAAGGGAGTCTCTGGTATTTTCCCACGGGATCCCGGATCGGTATAATTTCAAAGTATAATCGAACATCTTTGCCGGATAGCTACTATCGGGAAGGAGTTCTCGTGCATTTCTGGCCATCCATAGAATCCTCTGTCTCATTGATTTGTCCGTATTTAACGAGGCCAAAGAGTGCATGGTGATGTAAAAGTTAGAGATGTCTTCTGCCTCATTTCTTGCTACAGTCTGAATAGGGAGGTGAGCTATTCTTAGTGCTACATCAGGCCGGGAAGGTGAAAAAAGACCGAAGATCTCGGTGCTTAGCTGAGCATCGATCATATCGTAATATTCATTCCGGTCCGGATTCCCGGTATCGGGTGGCCGGATCCCATCCTTCATAAGGTCAAAAGCTTTTTGGTTCGAGACCCATAGGTAATTTTCTTCTTCAGGCTTTATATGTTTTAGCCAGCCATCACGAATCTGATCTGGGGTCAGTAAATTATTTTTGTGAGTATAGAGGAGGTGCTGGTACATATATTCAATATCCGTATCGTCATCAGCTCCCCAGATTTCGGTAGTGTCTCTGAATACAAAATCTATCGTAGGGGAGAGATCACTTGGAACTCCTTCTCCCCAGATACTGGGCTGGTCGGGTTGCCCCCAGCTCTCACGGGTGTAAAAGTCTCCGGTCCTTATCTCACCGATGTTGCCGATCTTATCCATCTCGGTAACCAGCCCGGTCCAATTGGCTATGCATTGCCCAAGCCAGAAGCCGTATAACTGCTCGGCATATTCGGTTCTTGAAATATAGTGGAAAGTACTGTCTGCAGTTGAAAATGAATTATTGTGGTCACCGGCACTTTCATTGAAAGTACAGGCCCCGAAAGCCATCAGAGATAGTGTGACTAAGGAAGATATCTTAAAACGGCTGGCTGACATATCAACGATTTGAAGTGGACGTACAATCATTGGTTGCAAATTTACAACGTGATTACATTGGAATATGCATGAAACAAGGTTGAATTTCTACAGCGGTCAGTAGTATTAAGGTCTGAATGATCATGATTAGTACCGGAGAACAGACATTCCATTCATTATGGGTCATATTTACTTATCAACCATAAATGGGTAACGGGTCAGACGATCTTCCCGTCAAGCAACCGGATCTGCCGGTCTGTTTCCGATGAAAAGCTGTCATCGTGGGTGACCATCAGTATGGTCTGATCAAATTCACGGGTCAGGTTTTTCAGCATATCGAAAACCACATGGGCATTCCTGGAATCCAGATTGCCGGTGGGCTCGTCACAGAAAATGATGCGTGGTTCATTGATCAGTGCACGGGCGATAGAAACCCGTTGCTGCTGGCCCCCGGATAACTTATTTACCTTTTTCAGAGCCTGATCAGAAATTCCCAGGAGCTCCAGTTTTTTCATCGCTTTATCTTCCAGCTCTTCATTGGAAAGTTCACCCAGTTTGAGTCCCGGAAGCATCACATTATCCAGTGCCGTAAAATCAGCCAGCAGGTAATGAAACTGAAATATGAATCCGATCGACCTGTTGCGAAGTCTTGCAAGCTTTTGATTTGATAATGACCTTAACTCTATATCATTGAATAGTACATGACCTTCGTATTCACGGTCCAGGGAGGACAAAGTATATAACAATGTGGATTTTCCACTTCCTGAGGGGCCAATTATTGAAGCAAATTCTCCGGAATATACTGACAGGTTAATATCCTTCAGCACATGAAATTCTACCGGCTGGTGGAAATACTTATTGAGATTCTTTGCTTCCAGGATCTTCTTCATGGTCACAAGGTCCTGATGATATTAATAGGATCGATCTTTGAAGCTTTACGGGCCGGCATAAATCCTGCGATCCCGGTTGCCACCAGCCCGAAAACAAAGGCCAGCAGGTAGAAATAAGGAGAGAAATTGATATTGAGATATTCAGTCTTTACAAAGCCCTCTACATTGGTTGGGATCATAGATACGATCAGGGAAACCAGAAATCCAAGTATGAGTCCGGCCAATCCTCCCAGAAAACCAATGATCAGAGCTTCTGATAAAAAGATATTGCGGATATCAATATCTGTGTAACCGATAGATTTCAGGATGGCAATGTCGTTCATCTTTTCATAGATCATCATTGAAAGTACATTAAAGATCCCGAATCCTGATACCAGCAGAATGGAGATGATCACCAGGTAGGTCACAATATTCTGAATACGGAACACACTGAAAACACTTGAATTCACTTCTTTCCAGTCATCTGCCTCATATCCAAAGCGATTCTGAAATTCAGCCGCCAGCGTTTCGGCCTGATCTACATCCCTCAACTTGATACGGATATCCGTAATGTAGCTGCCGGTCACGTTCATCAGTTTCTGGGTATTTCGTATACTGCTGTAGGCCCGGTTATCGTCCAGATCCCTTAAACCGGTTTCGAGGATTCCCACGACTTTCATTTGCAAGCTTATTCCGCCTGGAGAAACGATGGAAAGATTGTCATTGATCTCAGCTCCTAATGATTCAGCGAGGCCGGATCCCAGGATGAGTCCATTATTAACAGTTTCCAGCCGTATTACCGACCCGCTGAGCATATCTTTCTCCAGGTCAAAAAGCTGATTCTCTCTTCGGATATCTACTCCGTTCACTATTCCGGATACTTCGGAGATTCCAAGTTTGAAAATACCCTGTGTGCTGAGAGAGGGTGACACACCAGTAACTTCAGGATAGGATTCCAGAATATCCACGATCTGCATTCCCTGCTTCAGCTTTGGGAGCTCTTCCTTGTTCTTGATATTTTGCACAGTTACCCACTGATCATCCCGGTTAAAAACTCTTGGCAGAATGGGGGGCGATTTCTGATTTTTGTCCCGGTAAATGTGTATATGAGCAGTGGAATTGATGGTTTTTTCGATGAAAAAATCCTGTAATCCGGTGATCACTCCGGCCTGGAATATGAAAACAGTGATACCGAAGGTAACCCCAAGCATGGATACCAGGGTCTGACGCTTTCTGCTGATCAGATGAGTAAACACGATCCTTATGATCGGAAAGCGGTTCATGATCCCGGCTTTAATACGATATCACCTTCCTGTAATCCTGAGACGATCTCTACGTAGTTGAGATCTCTGATGCCGGTTTCCACCTTTTTCAGGCTGCCATCTTCCATTATTACTTCATTGGTGCCGGTCAGGTACTCCACAGGTAGGATCAGGATCTGGTTTTTCTTTCCGATCACAATATTGGCTTCCAGTGTCATACCCGGGAAGAGCATAAAGTTCGTTGCTTCAACGGATGCTCTGACCCTTGCAGTTCGTTCAATAGGGTTAATGTTGGGATAGATCAGGGTTATTTGTCCGCTAAGCACACTGTCTTCCAGGGCATCCAGATCGTAATAGACCTCCTGCCCTTCACGGATCAGGGAAATATCCGTCTCATCTACCTGTAGTTCAGCCTCAAACCGGTCTTTTGAGCCGATCTCCATGACAGGACGGTTAGCTGCGATCAGCTCACCTTCCTCCGGTATAATATCATAGACCCTGCCATTGATCGCTGAAAGGATGGTATAATCGCCCGTCATGCTTTTTTGGGCGAGGTAATTACTGCGTGCATTTTCCACTTCGACCTGAAGCCTGTCCTCTGTTTCTTTAAGTTTACTCCGGGCGATCTGAAATGTATTATAGGATGTCTGATACTTCAGTCGTACCCGGTCGTATTCCTGCTTTGCTCCAATGTTGTCTTCCTGCAGTTTCCGGAATCGTTCAAACTCCAAAGAATCTTGTTGAAATATGATACGGGCTCTTTCTGCCTGTTGCTGCAACTGCTGTAGCAGATCAGAATCTGGTAGTGAATTTTTTAGCGCCAGATCGTACTGGTTCTTTGCGATCTGCAGGTTCATTTCATTGGGCTCATTCTGCAGTTTAAGTAAGGGAGTCCCGGCTTCGACTTCCTGTCCGACTGAAACCATGATCTCATCCAGGATACCTGGAACCTTACTGTTTACCTGGTAATACCCCGCCGGTTTAATATTACCTGAGGCATAGACTCCCTGAACCAGATCCATTTTTCTGACTGTTACCTGCTCACTTTCTGAACAGGCTGCCAGTGTGATCAGCATTCCGAGAAAAAAAGAGATAGAAGGTATTAAGCGCATAATTAAATAGTTATGTGCTTGGAATGTAAAAAATTACGGATCCTAAAAAACCATTACTTTTTAAAGGGAGAGCGGAATTTGTTATTTATGAATTCAGGTCATTCCTGTATTCTTTGTTTTCTGAGCCGGTTTCTTTCAACTTCTGTAAGAGGTAGCTTGATATGGGCATGATTTCTTATCATAGATATCGGGTCCTGTATTAATTATCAAAGAATTCATATAAAGCTCAAGCAATAACTGATTTAGCTTCTGGATTACCCACGATCAGATTTATCCGATATTGGAATGATAATTGGAACCTGGTGTTGAATTAACAAACAAATTAAACATAGACTTAAGGAGATATGAATAACTCTATAGGCATAATAGGAATGGGATGGGTAGGTGCCAGTGTGGCTATCAGTATTTTGAATAGGGGTATTTGCAAAAATTTGCTGGTGAACGATATCAACCAGGACATTGCCGAAGGGGAGGCTATGGACCTGAATCATGGATCTTCATTTTACCCGAGTGCTGAGGTGAAGCCTTCATCTATTGAAGATATGACTGGTTGTGATGCCGTCGTGATTACAGCCGGACGCGGAGGAACTGAGAATGAGACCCGCCTCGAACTACTGAATGATAATATCAGAATCGCAAAGAATATCTCCGAAAAACTGGAAGGCTTTAAAGGGATCCTGATCATTGTCTCGAATCCGGTGGACGTGCTCACTTATTACTATCAGAAATTCACGGGACTTCCTAAACACCGGGTTATCGGGACCGGCACCTTTCTTGATACCGCAAGGCTGCGGGATATGGTGGGGAATAAAATGAACATTGAGCCTGAAAGTATTCATGCTTATGTAGTAGGAGAACATGGAGACAGCGAAGTTGTTCTTTGGTCCGGAGCCACCATTGGCGGAAAACCTATACGCCAATGGGACATATGGAAGCCGGAATATGAGGTGCAGATTGCAGACCAGGTACGGACTGCTGCTTATCAGATCATAAAAAGAAAAGGAGCTACCAACCATGCGATCGGACTGGTTACCGCGACTCTCTTGAAATGGATCCTCAGGAATGAGCGGAGGATAGTCACCGTATCAACCGTACAGGATGGTCCTTTCGGACTGGAAGATGTGGCTATCTCCCTTCCGTCCATTGTTTCATCAGAAGGAGTGGAAGAGATAGTGGAAATACATATGAATGACGAGGAGAAAGAGAAATTTATTCATTCGGCAGAAGTACTGAAAAAAGCTGTTGAAGAAGTGAGGGATGTTTAAAGCTAAAACTCATCACTTAAGATCACCCGGTCTTTCAGGCTCTTAACAAAGTTGATAAATGCATCCAGATCAGCTTTGGTAGTTGCAAGTCCTACTGACACCCTGGTGGCACCGCGCATCTTATGCAGCGTCTGTATCATATCATGATAATCTCCGGTATCTCTGCTCTGGAAATAACCGGCAATTTCTTCGGTTGTGATACAATTTGTGGTTTCATCCAGACCCGGATTACAAAAACAGCCGGACCTGATAGAGATCTGTCTTTTGTTAGCCAGTTCTTCGATCTTTTCAAAATCTATCTTTGAACCATCCGGGTTCCGGAAAGTCATGATCATAGTTCCTCCGGCCCGGTCACTGCCCGGTAACCCGAAGATGTGAAGCTGTTTTTCTCCATTATTGTGTTCAAGTTCCTTTAAACCCTGGTGCAGATAATGGACCAGTGACTGCACTCGTTCTGAAAGGCGATCCATCCCGATCTCGTCAAGATAATCCAGTCCTGTTGTGATGGCCGGTATTTCCAGGTAGCTTAACGTCCCGTTCTCGAACCGTTCGTAATTATCTGTCAGGAAATGGAAGGGAGCAATGGAGGATGCCAGCTTTACCGTGCCGCCGGCAAACCATTTCTTTTCAAGAGTAGCAAAAGAACTCTTCTTTACCAGCAGACATCCGATCCCGGTGGGATAGCCGAACATCTTGTAAAACGAAAGAGATACGTAATCAGGCTGATGTTCTTTGAGATCCAGCTTTGATGTAGGCACAAAAGCAGCCGCATCCAATAGGACATCCCATCCCAGTTCCTGCGCTTTCTCGATCCAGCTCAGATCATGCTTGATCCCGGATACATTAGATTGAGCCGGAAAGGCAAAAAGTTTGTGATCTTTGTCGGATCCGGCAAGCAGTTGATCGAGATCCTTTTCGGAAACCGTGAGATCCTCAATATTCATTGGGACAAAATCAAAAGCTCCACCGGCCCGCTTGCAGTACTCGCGGATCCCGTTTACGGAATTATGATTATCGGTAAACAAGAGAAATTGTCCGTTCTTCTCGAAAGGATAGCACTCACCTACGATCTTCAGTGCATTGGAGGCGTTAGAAGTGAATACGCAATGGTAATCATCTGCATTAAAGAAATCGATGATCCTGCCCCTTGCTTCATCTACCAACTGAGTAGCCAACTGAGAGGTTGGATTGGTGGAGTGAGGATTTCCAAAAGTATTCTTTCTCAGCAGATCAAAGTGGGCATCTAACTGAGATTGGCCGTAGAGGTTTCCTCCGGTGTAATCGAGATATACATGCCCGTCCTTATCCAGCCTGCTGTATTCTCTTTGGCGAAGTTCATTAAAAAACTCATCATGTGCCAGGCCGGTCTCTGGTACAACGTTATCCGCTGTTTTAAACCATCTGTTAAGCATAACTGCCACCCGTTCATTTATGGCTTGAGCTGTGATCCGCAGCCCTGTTTCCTGCTGTATTATCTGTAATGAGCGCAAGGTATGCAAGTTCATTTTTACAGCATCAAATATTGCGGCTGTCTTTTCTGCGTGCAGAACTTATTTGGGTTTATCATATTTACTACACAGGTTTGATCAGATGTTTCATGGAACGAAACCTGGTTTTCAATTCCCGGCTTGTGAATTAAATTCCCTGAAAAGCGTGGTCAAACCTTGGTAGAATGCGATCAGTGGTATGGACTGATGGTTTTCATCCTCAAAATAATTAAGCCGCGCCCGGAACCGGTCCGAGCCGTTTCGTTTTCGCAGGGATTCGAAGAAGCGGACGTGCCGGTCCCTGTTGCCAATATTCCGGGTTCCCCAGTTTGCTGTCGCAATGTACAGGTACCGGCCGAAAGGCCCGTCGGACATTGCTGCGATCTTCTCGTCCATTTTCTCCGCATCCCAGGTCCCGAAACTGGGATCAATGGCTAACAGGGCATCAAAACTCGATTCTTCCTGCAGATAGGTATGAACGGCAAACAAACCTCCCAGGGAATGCCCGAACAGGATATTGTACCGAGAAAGCCGGTACTTTTCCTGAAGTTCAGGCAGTAATTCGTCCTCAACAAATTCAAGGAACTGGTCAGCTCCGCCGCTATCATTCTTTCTTCTGGTAACGATCTTGTCCGGTGTGAAGTCCCTCTCCCGGTTGGTACTTGCGAGACCGACAACGATCATCTCCGGTACACGCCGGCTCCCGTTTCGGTTTGCACTCATCGAGCTTAACATACCCGAGACATACCGAAAATGAGAAGGTCCGTCAAGAACCAGTAGCAGGGGGTACTTTCTGTCCGATGCGGAATCTGAATCATAGGAATCCGGTAAGCCTACCCGATATTCACGGGTCTCGCCCAGAACATCAGAATGAATAGTGTATTTGTTTCCAGGGACAATCTCCAGCGATGACTGGGCGAGGATCTGTTGTGGCAGTATCCATAGAAGGAAGAGTAGCTTAGATATTCTTATACTCATGATTACGGCAAGTGTGAATGTTCGGGGTAATATAGCGACCCCGCAAGAATGATGAGAGGTTTTGCAGAGATAGAGTACATTTAAAGATTAAAGCTGCAAGAAATGACCCCTTGTGCAAGCCAGCCATGGGGTGACTGAGTTTCAACGGTGCCGGGACTTTATCTTATCTGATATGACCGTACTGTATCACCATTAACCTGTGTGCTATTTGAACACTAAAAAATGATAACCAGGATGTACCCTAAACCGCTTCTGCCTTCCTCAGCCGCTCAAACTCCTGCTTCATGAACTCTCCGGTCGGAGACTCTTTCTCAGCGATCTCTTCTGGTGTGCCTGTTGCAATGATCTCTCCGCCTCCGGAACCTCCTTCAGGTCCAAGATCAATGATCCAGTCAGCAGCTTTAATAAGGTCCAGGTTATGCTCGATCACGATCACAGTATTCCCTTTGTCTACCAGGCGCTGGATCACATCCACCAGTCTCCGGACGTCCTGAAAATGAAGTCCTGTGGTCGGCTCATCCATCACATAAAGTGTATCACCGGTACCGACCTTCGAGAGTTCTTTAGCTAGCTTGATCCGCTGTGCTTCCCCACCAGATAACGTCGTGGACGACTGTCCCATGGTCAGGTATCCCAGTCCCACGGAATCCAGTGTACCAAGGATCCGCGAAATAGCCGGTTGTGCGTCAAAGAAATCCTTGGCCTGCGAGATCGGCATCTGCAGTACATCGGATATATTCTTGCCCTTATAATAGATCTCCAGTGTCTCACGGTTATACCGCTTGCCGTTGCAGGTCTCACAGGTCACATAAACATCAGGCAGGAAGTTCATCTCGATCTTTCTTACCCCGTCTCCATTGCATGACTCACAACGACCGCCTTTTACGTTAAAGGAGAAACGTCCCTGATCATATCCCCGGATCTTGGATTCCGGCAGTTCGGCAAATAATCTGCGGATATGGTCAAATACCTTGGTATAGGTTCCCGGATTGGATCTGGGTGTACGTCCAATCGGACTCTGATCAATGGATATGATCTTATCTACATTATCAATTCCCTCTACTGCATCGTAGGGAAGGGGTACAGTCTTTGACTTATAAAAATGGTTAGAAAGGATGGGTACCAGGGTCTGATTGATCAGAGAGCTTTTACCGCTGCCGCTCACTCCCGTAACCGAAATAAATTTACCTAAGGGGACTTCAAGGTCTACATCTTTCAGGTTATGACCACGGGCATTTTTAATTTTAATGCTGTCTCCGCTTCCTTCCCTTCGATCTTCAGGCACTTCAATTACCTCTTCATCCCGAAGGAACTTAGCAGTCATAGAGTCTGCTTTGAGCTCATCGGGTTTTCCTGCAGAGACAATATATCCTCCGTTTACACCGGCTCCGGGACCCATGTCAGCCACAAAATCGGCGTGCTCTATAGTTTCCCGATCATGTTCAACTACGATCACGCTGTTACCCAGATCTCGAAGGGTTTCTAGCGACTTAATCAGTTTTATATTATCCCGCTGATGAAGACCAATGCTGGGTTCATCCAGGATATATAGTACTCCTACCAGCTGTGTTCCGATCTGTGTTGCGAGACGAATGCGCTGAGCCTCACCTCCGCTAAGGGTTTGTGCTTCACGATCCAGGCTGAGATAATTCAGCCCTACGTTCAGCAGGAAATCCAGCCGGTCCCGGATCTCCTTGAGGACCTGATTACCGATCAGCTGCTGTCGTTCATTGAGGTCAATAGAGTACAGCGTATCTCTCAGCTCCTTGATGTCTTTTTTGACCAGGTCGTGAATATTGTGTCCGTCGATCCTGTAGGACAGAGCTTCCTTATTCAGGCGGCCGCCACCACATTCGGGGCATTCCACCTTATCCATGAAAGCTTTGGCCTTGTCCCGCTGCTTATTAGACTTTGAGGTTTCGTACTGATCAATTATGGTGTGGCGGAGTCCTTCAAACTTGTGTTTATAAGTAACTGAGTTATCCTTGAAGTCGTAGCTGACTGAATATTTTATATCTCCGCCACCATTCATAAGAATATCAACGGCTTCTTCGGAATACTCATTCAGCGGAGTGTCAAAATCCAGGTCAAGTGTATCAAGAACCGCTTTCAGTTGTTTGAACAGAAAGATATCCCTCGGTTTGCCCAGGAACCGGATGCCGCCGTCACTTATACTTTGTGCTGGATTGGGTACCAGCAGTTTCCAGCTCACATCATAGGTAAATCCAAGTCCTTCACATTCCTTGCAGTTACCGTAGGGTGAATTGAAAGAGAATAAATTCGGTGCGGGATCCTCGTACGCAATACCGCTTTCAGGGTCGAATAATTTCTGAGAGAATAGCCGGTCTTCAACTTCCTCTCCGTCTTTAACCGCCAGGATCACATTACCATCAGCCATCTCCAGGGCCATCCGGATACTTTCAGCAATCCGTTTCTCACTTTTAGGGGAGATCACAAAGCGGTCCACTACGATCTCGATATTGTGAGTCTTATAACGGTCAAGCATCATACCTTTTTCCAGTTCCTGAAACTCACCATCGATACGTGCCTGTACGAAACCCTGCTTGATGATCTGCTCAAAAAGTTCACGGTAATGTCCTTTTCGGCCTCTGACCACCGGGGCCAGGCAATATGCCTTGGTTCCCTTTGGCATATCCATCACAGTGGCTACTACCTGATCTGCCGTCTGTTTTTCCATCTTGTTTCCGGATACATAGGAATAGGGTATTCCGATACGGGCATAGAGCAGCCTCAGGAAATCATAGATCTCGGTCACCGTGCCTACCGTTGAACGAGGATTTCGGTTGGTGGTCTTCTGATCAATAGAGATCACCGGAGAGAGTCCGTCAATGAAATCTACAGCAGGACGTTCCATCATCCCCAGGAACTGGCGTGCGTAAGCAGAGAGGGATTCAAGAAAACGACGCTGTCCTTCCGCATAAATAGTATCAAAAGCGAGCGAGGATTTTCCCGAACCGGATAAACCGGTTATGACCACGAGCTGGTCACGCGGGATATCAATATCAATATTCTGAAGATTGTGCTCGCGGGCACCGCGAACGACTATATTATGCTGCAATGAATTGCTTGTTTTGAATTAGACTGCCAGACCGGGAAATATAAACAGACCGGCGTTAAGCTTCATTCCGATTCAATAATAAATTATGCGTCCTGGGAGCGTGCGAGGGACTGATAGTTACGGATAAACAGGCGATTAGGGAAAATACCTTCATCATCTTCGGAGAGTTCCGGTTTGATACGGTTCACATAATACATCTGAACTTCTCCGATATTCTTGGCGTCGATCATTCCGCGGTCCTCACAGTCAAAGAAATCTTTAACCCGCTCATAAGTGTCAGAAGAAATATTGATCCCGTTGATCTCACAATTAGATTCCATTCTTGCGGCCAGGTTCACTGATTCTCCCCAGATATCATAAGCAAAGCGTGATTTTCCGATCACTCCCACAACAGCAGACCCGGTATGAATCCCAATGCGAACCGGAAGGTAGGTTTGATCAGCCTGCAGCTTGTTTTCCTGCATTTGCACAAAATCCCGGATCTTTAGTGCGGCCAGTATAGTATCGATGGGATGGGTCTTGTTAGAGTCTAGGATCCCGCCCGCAGCCATATAGCTGTCGCCGATCGTCTTGATCTTGATCAGATTGTGCTCGTTTGATATTTCATCGAAGCGGTCAAAATAGAAAGACAGATTTTCAATAAGTTTTTCAGGACTCAGGCTTGGAACCACTTTGGTGAAACCCTTGAAATCAGTAAACATGATGGTGGCGTCATGATGCCTCTCCGGACTTACTGTCCCATAGGCTAAAAGACTCTCAGCCACTTTTTCGGGAAATATATTATGCAGCAAATCCTCATGCTCTTTCTTGGTCAGCTCCAGCTCCTGATTAGCCGCATTGAGTGTGCTCTGCATCTTATTGAGCTGATTGTTCTGAGCAAGAGTATTCTTATAGGTGGATATGAGGAGATTCACCAGGTAAGTGAAATCAGCCCGGATATTATAAGTCTGTCCCTCAATATTGACCTCAACGGTATCTGATTCGGAGGGAGTTTTTGGAGGATGGGTAAGTAACTCTTCAACTTTACCGAAGAGAGTATCATCATCATAAGGTTTGGTCAGATAATTATCTGCTCCGGCCTGGATTCCCTTCATGATGGAAACCGTATTCATCATAGATGTGACCAGGATCACCGGGATCTTGGATAATCGGGAGTCATTTTTGATCCGTTCACATAATTCATACCCATCCATAACCGGCATTTCAACATCGGTTATAACCAGGTCGGGATATTCTGTCTGTACCAGTTCGAGGGCATCCTGCCCGTTCTGTGCGGTTAGAACCTCAAAGCCCCTTTGAATTAATTTATGCCTTGTAATGGTTACTAATGCAGGATAGTCATCTACGACCAGTATTCTGGATTTGGTATCAAGCATATAAGAACGTATTTAATTTTCAGGAATATAGCCCAAGCATTAGAGAATTCCTGCTACAAAATGTAACAGCATGAACCAAATAAAATAGGTAGTTTTAGCACACAAATGAAGCAAGACCCCATGGAAGACACAATTATTAAAGGCTGGACACCTACATCCTGGAAAGATAAACCGGTAAAGCAGATCCCCGAATACCCGGATCCTGAAATACTTAACCGGAAATTTCAGCAGCTAAAAGGATTGCCCCCTCTGGTAACCTCCTGGGAGATCGATGCACTTAAGGAAAAGTTATCCAGAGTTGCACAGGGAAAAAGCTTTTTGCTGCAGGGTGGTGATTGTGCTGAAAGTTTTGATGCCATCAGTTCACCCAAGATCGTGAACATGGTAAAAGTACTGCTGCAAATGAGTTTCATACTGATCCACGAAATGGGTGTTCCTGTTCTTCGATTGGGCCGCATCGCTGGACAGTATGCTAAACCCAGATCCAATGACTTTGAAACCGTAGACGGGAAAGAGATCCATAATTATCGAGGAGATCTGATCAACGGTTTTAAATCAGAGTCGGAGATCAGGATGCCGGACCCTGAACGCCTCATCGAGGGTTACCATAAAGCGGGACTGACGCTTAACTTCCTGCGCGCATTATCAGAAGAAGGTTTTGCGGATCTGCACCATCCGGAGCAATGGGAACTGGATTTCATGCGCAATAACGAATATTACAAGGAATATGAAGAGATGGTTACCTCTATAACTAAAGCAGTTCGCTTTGTGGAAGCAATCTCTCCGGATACTTTTTCAAATCTTCAGAAGGTAGACTTTTACACTTCGCATGAGGCACTGAATCTGTATTATGATTCAGCTCAGACCAGAAAGGTGCCGCGCAAACCGGGCTTCTATAACCTGAGTGCGCATATGGTCTGGATCGGGAATCGTACCCGTGATCTGGACGGAGCACATGTAGAATATTTCCGTGGCATTACTAATCCCGTGGGCATCAAGATAGGACCTCCCTATACTATTGATGAGACCCTGAAGCTGATCGAAAAGCTCAATCCAAGTCATGAGTCCGGAAAAATAGTGCTGATCACACGTTTCGGTAAGGATAAGATAGAAAAAGAACTTCCCGGCCTTATTCAGGCAGTACGCAGAGAAGGTTTTCCGGTGGTCTGGAGTTCGGATCCTATGCATGGTAACACTTTTAATACCGATGACGATTTCAAAACCAGGAATTTTGACCATATCCTGGATGAGATACGATCAGCTTTTGCTATTCACCGGTCTGAGGGATCCTATCTGGGAGCTGTTCACCTGGAAATGACCGGTGACAACGTGACCGAATGTGTGGGAGGAGCTCAGGGACTGAATGAAAAAGGTCTATCTAAAAATTATGAGACCTTCTGTGATCCGCGCCTCAACTATGAGCAAAGCCTGGAAATGGCTTTCCTGATCGCAAGAGAGTGGAAGAAGAGTTATATATAAGCGGGAAGACTGAAGATTGAATGCATATATGATGCTGATGTCTTCTGCAAATATTTCTATATACTCTGCGGGATTTATTCCTGTGACGGGTCGCTAAAGTATAGCAATGATATGGGTTTGCAGTTATACAACAGAGTCAGGGATCACGGATTAAGAATTAAGACATCAGATATTGAATAGAATGCACCCGGAACCCCGAGATATCAGAGTTGATAACTGAAATAAGTTACTCGTGATTTCCTGGCACCGAGCCAACTCTGCCATTCTTTCCTTGGCTCTGACTCTCAGTCATTTTGCGAATGACAACTTTTCCTCTCCATCATTTTTCGGCTGAAAAAAATTCAGAAAGGGTGTGACCGCTTGTCAGCCATACAGATACAAAAACCTCTGGCATATTGATTGCAATTATTCGATTGAATCAGAAAACAATCAAACAATAAAATAAGAGGTTCATTATGGCACTTATTAAATATAGCAGACCCAACACTGATCTCTTTTCAAAGACATTTAATGATATAGTAGATGAGTTCTTTTCAGAGCAAAATTATAGAAGAGATTCATTTATCCCTTCAGTAGATATCTCTGAAGACGAAAAACAATTCACGATCTCTGCTGCTCTTCCCGGTATGAAGAAGGACGATATCACTATCGATCTGGAAAACGGAAGACTGACGATCAGCGGTGAAAGAAAAATGGAAGCGGAAGATAATGGCAGAAATTATCACCGGGTGGAGAGCCAGTTTGGTTCATTCAGTCGATCGTTCTACCTGCCGGATACCATTGATGAGGATACCGTGAAAGCGAGTTACGAAGATGGTGTATTGAATATCACTATTGAAAAGAGCAAACAGAAGGTTAAAAAGCAGATCGAGATCAAATAATACGATCTTAGATTAGGTTAAGGTAGCCGGGGCTGTATGAAAGCAGCCCTGGCATTTCATTGTATTTAAACATGTAAAGCTCATACAATATTTAAAACGCTCATCGTTTATTGACCATTACTTAACTAAAGGGAAATAAATCAATATGGACATGAGAAATTCGATCAAGAATACATTCGGTATCGCAGCCGCTATTCTTATGCTGCTGGGAGTAAATGTGGTAACGGAAGATGCAAATATCCGTCTTCCTGATTACAAATTAGATTCAGAAGTGACCAGGGCAGAAAACAGGTCTCTGAATACCCTGAAAGACTTTAATGATGCGATCGTAGATATAGCGGAGAAGACGAATCCCGCTGTTGTTACGATCAAGACGGAGAAAACTACACAGGTTAACCAAAGGATCCCGGATGTATTCCAGCGATTCTTTGACATGCCTGAAAACGGCGGAACAAGAGAATATACGCGTAGGGGACTTGGCTCAGGTGTAGTGGTATCTGATGATGGATATATCATTACCAACAACCATGTTGTTGAGGGAACAGATGAAATAACCGTGGGACTATATAATGGTGATGAAGTTAGCGCAAGGATCATTGGTCGTGATCCACAAACTGATATCGCGGTGATCAAAGTTGAAGATACCGGTGATCTTCAGTCCATAAAGATCGGAAACAGTGATAATGCGAGTGTTGGCTCTTTTGTACTGGCAATCGGTTCACCGCTGGATGAAAATCTTGCCCACACCGTATCCTATGGAATTGTATCGGCCCGGGGAAGAAATATTGGGATCATTCGTGATGAATCCGGAAATCCTTACGGATACGAAGATTTTATTCAGACCGACGCTGCGATCAATCCGGGCAATTCGGGTGGTGCACTTATAGACATGAACGGAGAGCTGGTAGGCATTAACTCAGCGATTGCATCCCGTTCCGGCGGAAACGACGGTATCGGATTTGCTATTCCCATTAACCTTGCCAAGAGGATCATGGATGATCTGATCGATGACGGTGTTGTATCAAGAGGATATCTGGGACTGGGTTGGGCCGGCAATGTGGACCGTACGATGGCTCAGGCACTTGGTCTCAAAGATACACGGGGATTTCTGGTAGGTGAGATCGTTGACGGCGAAGCAGCAGACAGAGCAGGAATAGAAGAAAATGATATCGTGGTCGGACTGGATGGTGAGCCTGTTAAAAGCTTCATCAGCTTCAGATCCAGCATCGCCGGTAAAAGACCCGGAGACCGTATAATTCTGACTGTGATCAGAGATGGAAAAGAAAAAGATATAACCGTAACTTTAGGTGCATTAGAGGACGGTGCAACAGCAGAAAATCCTGCTGTCGAAAATGAAGACATGGAAGAACTGCTTGGTTTTAACGTAACCGAGCTAACGGAGGACATAAAAAATCAACTGGAACTCTCTCCTAATACTAACGGCGTTGTAGTTAACAGAATATCTGAATCCTCCAATGCAGCTGAAAGAGGATTGATCAGAGGCGCTGTTATCTCAGAAGTAAAAGGAAGTAAGGACCGCAACGCAACAAAGATAAATAGCGTTGAGGATTTCTATAATGCTATAGACAAAATCCGTAATAATGATGACGACCTGATTTTATTAACAACAATTTTTGGAAACCGGAAACAATTTGTCGCATTCGAACTATAACTAATTGTTTTGTACCCCGAAAAACCCAAACCCCTGGTCCTGATCGGCCGGGGGTTTTTTATATCAGCCTCCTGTACTATGTTGACAGTCTTTTTTCTTTAAGCAGGGATCAATTGATCATAGACTATTTATCCACTCTTCAAACTCAGATATTATATTGGATCAGGGCCGGAATGATAATTTTCTGAACCAGTTACTGTAATTCCGTCATAAAAAATTCCCGGGCATGATTTTGGTATCTGTATAAGAAATTTAAGGGAGGAATTTATACCATGAATTTGAATAAACTGACTTTAAAAGCACAGGAAGCAGTACAGAAGGCCGTAGAGCTGGCCCAGTCGAACAATAATCAGGCTGTGGAACCGGCTCATATTTTAAATGCTTTTCTGTCGGATGAAGAAAGCATAGTTAACACGCTGATCAGCAAGCTAGGAGCGCAAAGTTCAACGCTCAGGAAATTAGCTGAGGATGTGATCAGTCGTCTGCCTAACGTGCAGGGGGCATCCGTTTCCGGGCAATATCTCTCAAATACTGCAAAAGAATTATTTGATGCAGCTCAAAAAGAAGCTACTAAACTGGGGGATGAATACATCAGTTCAGAACATATTCTGATGGGACTGGTTGATGGCAAAGGGGAGATAGCCGACGGTCTTAAAAAACAAGGAGTGACCAAAGAGAATATCTTAAAAGTCCTCAAAGATGTAAGAGGTAATCAGACCGTGGACGATCCGAATGCTGAAAGCAGGTACGGAGCTTTAAAAAAATATGCCCGTGACCTGAATGAGCTGGCTGAAAAAAATAAGCTGGACCCGGTTATCGGCCGGGACAGTGAGATCCGCCGGGTCATGCAGATATTGGCCCGCCGTACAAAGAATAATCCGGTGCTGATCGGTGAGCCGGGTGTTGGTAAGACCGCTATTGCTGAAGGAATGGCCCTGCGAATTGTCCGAGGTGATGTACCGGAAGGACTCAAATCCAAGCGTATTGTGGCTCTGGATATGGGAGCACTGGTAGCAGGGACCAAATTCCGGGGCGAATTCGAAGAGCGCCTTAAAGCCGTTGTTAAAGATGTGACTGATTCCGATGGAGAGATTATTCTCTTTATTGATGAGATCCATACCCTGGTAGGTGCCGGGGCAACGGAAGGAGCTATGGATGCGGCAAATATTCTGAAACCGGCACTGGCACGCGGTGAGCTTCACGCGATCGGAGCAACCACGCTGGATGAATACCGAAAGTATATAGAGAAAGATAAAGCCCTCGAAAGAAGGCTGCAGACTGTAATTGTGGGTGAACCCTCCGTTGAAGACACTGTATCCATTCTTCGCGGATTGCAGGAAAGATATGAAGTACACCATGGTGTGCGAATCACGGACAGCGCTATTGTAGCCGCCGCTGAATTATCTCACCGATATATTGCCGATCGTTTTCTTCCTGACAAGGCCATTGACCTTATTGATGAAGCTGCATCAAGATTGCGATTGCAGATCGATTCCCTGCCCGAAGAACTGGATGCCGTTGAGCGTCAGATCCGACAGCTGGAGATCGAGCGTGAAGCACTGAAGCGAGAGAAAGATCAGTCGAAGATCAAAGGAATAGAAAAAGAGCTGGCTGATCTTGAGGAGACCCGGAAATCCATGAGGGTACAGTGGGAACAAGAACGAGATACTATACAGAGAGCCCGCGAGCTTAAGCAGGCTATTGAAACCTCAAGAAATGAAGCCGATAAAGCCGAGCGTCAGGGTAATTATGAAAAGGTTGCTGAGCTGCGATACGGAACCATCGCTAAACTGGAAAAAGATCTAGAAGATACCAAAGAGAAGCTGGATGAGATGCAGCAGAAGAAATCTCTGCTGAAAGAAGAAGTGGATGCGGAAGACATCGCAGATATTGTAGCTCGCTGGACCGGGATCCCGGTTAAAAAGATGCTTCAAAGCGAAAGACAAAAACTGCTGCTGCTTGAAGATGAACTTCACAAAAGAGTAGTGGGTCAGGATAAAGCGATTGAAGCGGTTGCCAACGCTGTAAGAAGATCCAGGGCAGGACTGCAGGATGAAGCCAAACCTATCGGCTCTTTCTTCTTCCTGGGTTCAACCGGTGTAGGTAAGACTGAACTGGCTCGTTCACTGGCAGAATTTCTGTTCAATGACGAGCACGCGATGATCCGTATCGATATGAGTGAATACATGGAGAAGCATAGTGTAAGCAGGCTGGTCGGAGCGCCTCCGGGTTACGTCGGATATGATGAAGGCGGACAGCTGACCGAAGCCGTCAGAAGACATCCGTACTCGGTTATACTGCTGGATGAGATCGAGAAAGCACATCCGGATGTTTTTAATATCCTGCTGCAGGTACTGGATGAAGGCAGACTCACCGATAATAAAGGCGTAACAGTCGATTTCAAGAATACAATCATCATTATGACCAGTAATATCGGAAGTCATCTGATCTCTAATGAGATCGAGAAGTCCGGTGGTGAGCTGAGTGATGAGAAATATCAGGAACTGCAGAACAAGCTGATCGACCAGCTTAAGCAGACCATTCGTCCTGAATTCCTGAACCGGGTGGATGATACCATAGTGTTCCATCCGCTTGGAAGAGAGCACATACGCGAGATCGTGGATATTCAGTTACGCCGGGTACACGAAATGCTGTTAAAACAACAGATCAGGCTGGATGTACCGGATACCGTTAAAGACTGGCTTGCAGCCAGAGGATATGATCCGGTTTATGGTGCCAGACCGCTAAAAAGAGTGATCCAGCAAAATATCACCAATAAACTGGCTACCATGCTGCTTAGCAGAGAGCAGGAAGGTCCGGTGGAATACGAGGCTACTATACAGAACGATGAGATACAGTTCGCCGAGGTAGTAGAAGACGTGGAAGCCTGGGCTGAGGAAGCGTAATAAGTATTGAGTACTCAGTTTTTGCCGAAGGCAGAATTTAGAGTAAGGCCCGGAACATTTAGGTGTATCCGGGCTTTATTTTTAAGGTTTCTGACTGCTGACTCCATTTTTAATTTTTAATATTTAATCTTTAATTCAGTCAACTCAAACCAACCTATAGAATGAAAAAGCTTTTTCTGTTTCTGATCGCAATATCGAGCACCATGAATATCAGTGCGCAGTGGACTGAAGATATTGTTACCACCGCTGAACTAAGTAATTATCAGTCTACTTCCACTTATGCGGATGTAATGGATGTGATCAACGGATTGCAGCAGCGGTCGGAACTGATCAGTGTGGAATATATGGGGCAGAGTCCGGAGGGAAAAAATATACCGCTGGTCATAATGTCCGATCCGGCGATTAGCACACCGGAACAGGCTAAAGCTTCCGGAAAACCGGTTATCTATATTCAGGGGAATATTCATGCAGGCGAAGTGGAAGGGAAAGAAGTACTACAGATCCTGATGAGGGAGATCCTGCTTGGAGACAAAAAATATCTGCTGGAGGATCAGATACTGGTATTTGCTCCGATCTATAACACCGATTCCAATGACAAAATGGAAGAGGGAAGAAGGCGATCACAGGAAGATAGTCCCAGAGAAGTGGGAATGCGTTCAAACAGTCAGGGGCTGGACCTGAACAGGGACGGGATCAAAATGGAGGCTGACGAAACAAAGGCTCTGATCGAGAATGTTATTCTTAGATGGGACCCTGAACTGCTGGTTGATCTTCATACCACCAACGGAACCTGGCATGGGTATTCACTGACCTGGGCCCCCAGTTATCACTATGCGGGTGAGAAGGCACCCTACGATCTGACCTGGAATGATATGCTTCCGCAAGTGACAAAGAATGTCAAAGAGAAGTTTGATGTGTACCTGGGACCCTACGGAGGATACAGTTTACGGCAGGGGTGGCCACCGGAAGCGATCTATACTTATAATCATCATCCTCGATATATAGTAAATCAGATGGGGCTGCGGAATAAAATGGGGATCCTCAGTGAAGCCTTCGCTCATGAGCGGTTCTATGAGCGTATCCGGTCTACTTATGCCTTTGTGCATGAAATCCTTGAATACACCAGCAAAAACGGGCGTATGATGATGAGGATCAATCAGCAAGCCGAAGAAGAGGCCATCCGTAAAGTGAGAGAAGAGGCCGGCTCATTTACAAAGGGAGTCCGGTTCAGAATGGTGCCGATGGACAATGATTTTACACTCAGAACGTATGAATATGAATCATACACCGATGAAGCCGGCGAAGATCGATTCTTTAGAAAAGGGCAGATCATTGAGATTCCTGGAGTTAAAAATTACAGCCGCTTTGAGGCTACCGCTGAATCCAGAGTCCCCAGGGCATATCTGATCCCAAAGGAATACCGATCTGTTGTTGAACATATCAGGAGTCAGGGTGCCGAAGTGAAAACCCTCAAACGCAGGACAACCATCGATGCAGAAGTATTTATAGCAACGGAATTTACCTTAAGTCCACGGGTATTCGAAGGACATAACATGGCGACAGTAGAGGGTAAATTCCGCTCTGCTGAGACAGCTTTTGAAGCCGGAGATTACATCGTTGATATGGCTCAGCCGCTTACCAACCTAATTTTCTATACACTGGAGCCAAAATCAGATGATGGACTGGTAACCTGGAATTTCTTTGACGAGGTATTCAATCCGCTGAACGGGCAACGTGATGAAGTTGAGTATCCGGTTTATAAGGTATATAACCTGGAGGGACTCACCTTTTAGAAGTGAGAAGTGAGAAGTGAGAAGTGAGAAGTGAGAAGTGAGAATACAGAATGTAGAATGTTCAGCTTTCATGATGTGCTATGTAACTTTGTCACTTCACTCAAAACCCAAAACTCATAACTATTTTAAGCACTAAGATTCGGGTCTCCGCCCATATCCTCGTATACATCATCATTAGGCTCCCAGAGCTCTATCTTATATCCATTCGGATCCATGATCCAACCGAACTTACCGTATTCGTAGCTTTCCATTTTCCCTACGATCTCAACTCCTTCTTCTTTCAGTGCAGATAGAAGTTCTTCCAGGTTTTCAACCCGGTAGTTGATCATAGCGTCTTTAGAGCTCGGATTTGTATAGTCCGTGTTTTCATCAAAGATGCTCCAGGCGGTATATCCTTTCCGTTCCTTGTCAGAGGTATGACGCCATTCAAAAGTTCCGCCATAGGGTCCTGATTTAATTCCCAAATGTGTATGATACCATTGTTTTGTTTTTTCAGGATCCTTTGCTTTGAGGAAGACTCCTCCAATACCCGTTACACGACGTTTCATTCCTGCTCCTTTTGTTGAGGTGAGGCAGTAATTAATAATTAATTACTAATAACTAATAATTAAAAATGCCATGGGTAGCCAGATGACAGTCTTCAGTAGTCAGTACTGAGAATTCAGAATATGGTGTGAGTTCGAACCACCAAAAAACCGGTTAAAACATACCCTGCCACTTTGTAACTATGTCACTTTGATACTGCACTCAAAACTCAACACTAAACACTCAAAACTAGACAAGGTTCTCCGGATTAAGTCCTTTCAGATCATCGGCTACAAATTTTCTTCCTTTACGGATGAGTTCACCATCGAGGTAAACATCAGCACCTATACATACCAGGTCCCAGTGGATGTTACTGTGATTTCCGTTCGGTGCCACTTCATAGTCTTTACCTAGGGTCAGGTGATTAGAGCCATAGATCTTTTCATCAAATAAGATATCGTACATAGGGCTTTCGATCACCGGATTCAGGCCGAAACTGAACTCCCCGAAACGTCTTGCACCCTCGTCGGTATCAAGGATATCTTTTAAGGCATCATTATTGGATGAATCAAAGTCCACCACTACTCCGTCTTCGACGATCAGTTTAACGAACTCAAAAGGTTTGCCCTGATATACAGAAGGAGCATAGGTAATATGCCCGTTAACGGAATCCAGTACCGGAGATGAGAAAAGTTCACCATCGGGAATATTATGGCGCCCGTAACAAGGGATCCAGTTCTGCCCTTTAACAGAGAAGCGGATATCAGTACCCTCACCCTTGAGGTGGATCTCGTCTGTGGCTCTTAATCTTTTTTCAAGCGGTTTCATTGCTTCAGCCAGTTGCGGGTAGTCTACCAGACAAGCTTTATAATAGAACTCAGTGAATTTATCAGTGGGTAATTTTGCATTCATGGCAAATGCAGGGGAGGGATAGCGCATAATGCACCATTTGGTATTATTTACGCGCTCATCAAAGTGAACCGGTCTGAGAAAGTGCTCCGAATAGGCCTTGTTTGCTTCCTTTGAAGCCATCGAGGTCTCATAGATATTCTGGGAGGCTCTGATCCCGATAAAGACATCCATTTGCTTCATGAGAGGAAGCTGATCTACTTTTGCCTGATTTTTCCAGAAACCCTCATCTCCGTTCTCGATCAGCATGCGCTGCACTTCGGTATCTTCGATCTTTACAAAGGGGTGTGCTCCTGCCTCACGGATCTGTCCGATCAGGGCCCGCATCAGGTCGATGCCATTCAGACCAATCAGCTGTACCATCACGTTCTCACCTTTTTTGAGTTCGGTACTGTGTTCTAAGATCAGTTTTGCAAGTTTCTGGTCGTGTTGTGAGATCATGTTTCAGAATAATTAGTTGAGGGGTTCCATTTGTCTTAAGTCGATGATATGATCGCAGATACTGAGTTCCCTTTCGTCATTAGATGCCAGTATTACCAATGCACCTTTTTCTTTGGTCTTCAATATTAGCTCATTCAGCATCGTAAGTCCGGAAATATCCAGGTTAGAGCCCGGTTCGTCCAGCATCAGAATAGCGGGTTTCCGGATCATAGCTACAGCGATCTTTGTTCTCTGCTGCTGACCGGTAGATAGTTTTCCAAAGGGTTTACTCATCAGTTCGCTAAGCTGCAGATCTTTCAGCAATTGCTTTAAGCTTTGATCCGTCAAATCTGTACCGGTGAGTTCACTAATGAAACGTGCATTTTCCATGACCGTCAGCTCTTCATACAGATTGATGTAAGGAGCAACATATCCGATGCGGTTTTTAACATCCTCTTTGTCTAAAAGGGAGTCATTCTCATAATAATCCACTGTACCTCTTTTCGGGCGCAGAAGATAGGCCATGCATTTCAACAGAGTAGACTTTCCGCTGCCATTGGGTCCGGATATTCCTACAATACCCTTATTCTTTTGAAAGGATAGCCCTTCAAATATAACTTTGGTATTATAGTACTTAGTAAGATCCTGTACACTGATCGATATCATGTGACAAATTTAGGTACAAATTCTGCGAATCCGAATTGAAAAATGTGTTAATGTGGAGGTCTTTCTGATTTTTTCGTAAATATCAGATTGTATCAGCGCTCCTTAGACTGTATTTTAAATAGCTGATTTATAAAGGGAAGTAAATGCACAAGGAAGTAGAAAAGATCATAGACAGATTGGTTGGAGCGGTTAAATCCGACAAGCCATTCTATACCCTTCAGGAACTACTTTCCGCCGGTTTTCCTGCTTTTATCGTTGAAAGGATCCGTATGGAGATCAACGAGAAGATAAAAAGCGAAATAATGATGCCGGAAACCTTCTGGGTTGACATGAATTCCAGGCTTGTACAGGAAGAATGGTATGAATTCAAAAGCTCCCTTTATTCAAACTCCAGAATTCCTCAGAATGAATTTTATGAGCTCGTAAAAAGTGTTGTTAATGAGATCGTAAAAGTATACCTGGAACCGCGCCGGTATATGGCTGACTATATCTATAAGAGCGAAGAAGAGCTGGACTTTTCTGAAATCGTAGAGCGGACAAACCGGCTGACCATCTACAAACACTTTGGGAAAGCAGTACCGTTGTATATGCAGAAGCGGAAACTGAAGAAACTTGAAAAGAAGAGATGTCGGGCACTGATACAAAACCTGGATGCCCGACTGGTGTCTTCCTATTCTGCTGAGGACTGGGCCAAAGTTCTGGAATTACTCTTCCGTTTATTCGGAGGTTCTGTGGATGCGAAGTTGCTGCAGTTGTTTTTCGAAGATAAAGGGCTTTATCTGACGGCAAAAGCATTAAATGCTATTGAAGGATCAATCGATAAAGACCGCTTTATAGAGGTGCTATCTTATCCGGACCTCCTGGATGTTCAGCTGCAGGAGAAGTTCAAAGAACAGTTCAGGGAAGTTCTCAATGAACAGAAGAATCGCTTTGACGCTCCTCTAAGTGATGAAGACGAAGAAGTGATCGATGAGAAAGAACAGGCATTACTGGATAATTTTTTTGGTAGCTATGATTATGCAGTTCCCCCTGACGAACAGGAATCGCTGAATGCACTATTTAAGTCGGAAGGTGACTATAAATCCATTTTTGATGACTTTGAAGACACTCCGGATACGGAGGACGTGCATGAGACCTTTAAAGGGGATCCTCAGAAAAGAGGAGAAGACATGCAGCGCTTCCGGGCGAATCTGATGGATGTACTGGATGAGGCAGTAATTTCATTCAAGAAACTGGATCTGGAGCAAACCGACGAGGATGCTCCCCCTGAGAAAAAAGCAGAAGCGGATCAGAAGAAGGAAAAGAAAAAAGCACCTGAAAAAAACAAAGAATCTGCTAAGAAGGCTGATGAGGAAAAGAAAGCTCAATCGTCATCGGAAGAGACCGAAGAAGAAGATATAAGTACCCCTGAAGAAGAAACGGATGATCGCCCCATGTGGCAACAGTTTCTCTCAGATGACCATATGAAGGTTATCATGGGTTCTGAAAATGGGAAGGAAACAGAAAATGATTCCGATTACCTGAACGATGAAAATGACGACCTGGATGATATTAATGCATCGGATGATTTTGTTGATGAGGATATCCTGGATAGTTTTCGGTATGACGACGATAATGAAAGTGATGCCGGCTCATCTGATCAGGTAACCGAGTACGATGATAGTACTGATGATCCTGAAGAAGAGACCGCCCAGCGATCATCAAAAGCTGCTGATAATATTTCGTTAAAGGAAATGCTGGGACCATATAAGGAATATTTCTCGGATGAAATATTCGGAGGATCTAAAAGGTCTTTTAATTCAGCAGTGAAAGAACTTGAAAAGATAAAGAGCTGGGATAAAGCCTCCTCGGTTCTCAAGAAGAAAATTTTCGAAAAACACGAAGTAGACATTACTTCAGAGGCAGCAGTGGAGTTTACTGACCTGCTACAGTCCTATTTCAAAAAACAGAAATAAATTCACCAAGACATTCATGGGAAATAATCCAAAAGTCGAACGCCTGCAGAAACTAAGAGAAGACGCACTTAAAGGCGGAGGCGAAGCCCGGATCAAAAAACAACATGATAAAGGTAAGTTAACTGCTCGGGAACGTATCGATCTGCTGCTTGATAAAGGTTCTTTTGAAGAGGTCGACAAATTTGTGACACACCGCAGTTCGGCTTTTGGACTTGATAAACAACAGATTCTGGGTGATGGCGTGGTGACCGGTTACGGTACCATCCATGGTCGTCCGGTCTATGTATTCAGCCAGGATTTTACGGTATTCGGGGGGTCCCTTTCCGAGACCCACGCAGAGAAGATCTGTAAGATCATGGATCTGGCCATGAAGAACGGGGTGCCGTTGATTGGATTGAATGACTCAGGAGGAGCCCGAATTCAGGAAGGTGTTTCTTCTCTGGGAGGATATGCGGAGGTATTCTGGAGAAACAGTATGGCATCCGGTGTGATCCCTCAGATCTCAGCAATCATGGGACCTTGTGCAGGAGGGGCGGTTTACAGCCCGGCGCTTACGGATTTTATTTATATGGTGGAGAATACATCATACATGTTTGTCACCGGTCCTAATGTGGTGAAGACTGTGACCCATGAAGAAGTTACCTCCGAAGAGCTGGGAGGAGCATCCACACACTCTACCAAATCGGGAGTGTCTCATTTTTCAGTCCCTAACGATGCTGTCTGTTTGCAGGATATCCGTACCCTGATGAATTACATACCTCAGAACTGCGAGGAAAAAGTGCCGAGAATGGATCCTAAAGATCCGGACGGATCCAAAGCAAAAGCACTGGACGACCTGGTTCCGCTCAACCCTAATAAGCCTTATGATATTCACGAGGTGATCCAGGGGGTAATGGATAAGGATTCTTTTTACGAAGTACATAAAGATTATGCAGATAATATTGTCGTAGGGTTTGCACGACTAGATGGCCGTACGGTCGGTATCGTTGCTAATCAGCCGCTTTCCTTAGCCGGCGTACTTGATATTGATGCATCCCTGAAAGGGGCACGATTTGTGCGTTTCTGTGATGCGTTTAACATTCCTTTAGTCGTATTTGAAGATGTGCCGGGATTCCTGCCCGGAACCGATCAGGAATGGAACGGGATCATCAAGCACGGAGCTAAACTGCTGTACGCGTTTTGTGAAGCGACCGTACCTAAGATGACGGTGATCACCCGTAAAGCTTATGGAGGCGCATATGATGTGATGAACTCAAAGCATATCCGTGCCGATTACAATGTGGCTTGGCCAACGGCTGAGATCGCGGTTATGGGAACCAAAGGCGCTGTTGAGATCATCTTCCGAAAGGAAATAGCCAAGGCTGATGATCCTGAAGCCAAGCAGAAAGAACTTGAAGATGAGTACAGTGAAAACTTTGCGCACCCTTATCTGGCTGCCGGTCGCGGGTACATCGACGATGTGATTCTCCCGTCTGAAACACGACATAAGCTCATTAAAGCACTGGAGCTATGTGAAAATAAAGTGGATTCAGTACCTAAGAAAAAGCACGATAATCTGCCTTTATAGTCTTGAGATCTGAGAATTGAAATGCTTCAATCCGATGTTCCGCTTTACATAGGTTATGTATCAGGGACTCAGGGATCTCCGGGTGTTCAAGGTACCTGACCCTGAATGATCAGAGCTCGCGAATGAGCACTCTAACCAGTTTTGCGAATTCATCTTTTTTCAGTTCAGCTGCTTCTTTTACCTCTGCGTGATCCAGTTTTTGATCGGTCACTCCGGCAGCGGCATTGGTGATCAATGAAACAGCTACCGCTTTTACATTCAGGCGAGCTGCTTCCATAAGTTCCGGGGCAGTGCTCATGCCCACCGCATCACCGCCCATCTTTCGAAATGCACGGATCTCAGCCTTGGTCTCATAGTTAGGCCCTTTCACATACAGATAGGTGCCACGCTGGGTTACAACCCCGATCTTTTCAGCCAGTTCTCTTGCCTTATCAGCATAGGGGTATAGCTCATAATTCCAGGTTTCTTCAGAGGGATCGCTTAAGATCATATTCTGGCGAATGATCCCGTCTATTACCATAAGGTCACCAACCCTAAAATGCAGATTGATACCACCGGCTGCATTTGAAATGATCAGCTTCTCTGCATTCATTGCTTTTGCCAGCTGTACCGGAAGTACGGTTCTAGCTAACGGATATCCCTCGTAATGGTGAAATCGGCCTGAAAAGGCCATGATCTTCTTTCCGTCGATCTCCCCGAATAAAAGCTTACCGTCATGCCCGGCCACGGTAGAGTTGGGAAAATGGGGGATATCGGTATAGGGTATAGATCTGAGTCCGGACAGCTGCTTTCCAAAACTACCCAGACCGGAACCGAGGATGATCACAGCATCGGGTGCTGAAGCTTCATTCCGGTTCTGCAGAAATAATTTGATCTCAGAAATATGATCAGGAATTACCATCCGGGTCCATAGGATTTGTTGCATAACCGGTCTTCTCATCAAAATCGGTCAGGCTGAATATTGGAGTACTGTCGTCGTGATAACCTAAAATAATATAGCCCTCTTCATAAGCAAGTCGGGCGAGCCTTTCGCGCTGTTTCTGACTAGTTTCCGGGTCAAAATCATATTTCGCAGCAAATTTTCGGTTGACCTGGCTGCGTGTCGCTATTACATCGCCTGCCTGCATGTATTTATGCTGTCCATCATTAAAAAGGAGAACCTGATGAAACTCAGTATGTCCGCCAATTTTTTCGACGCTCATAAAAGGGTAGGGTTGATCTTCAGCTGAAAGAAAATGGAGGTCTGCTTTGGCATCAATGAAATGAATGAATTCGGTTTTTTCGTCATCATACCAAACCTCTTTAGCCATGACTTTTTCCCACCCGGCTTTGGATACCCAGATCTTTGCGTCGGGAAAAGTAAGCTCCCAGTACCCGTTCTCCTTATTAGCAAGTCCTCCGATATGATCATAGTGCAGGTGACTCGCAAACACATCCGTGATATCAAATTCGGTCAGGCCGTGGTCGTCCAGGTTTTTTCGAATGTATTCCGGCCCGGTATCTTCGCCAAATTCTCCGATCCCGCAATCAAATAACATCTTATGGTCGGGAGTGTGAACGAGAAATGGATTCAATGAGATCTTAAGCGCACCTTTAGCCGGTTTATCCTCTCTTGAAATACGATTGAATTTCTTATCCAGTCCAACGGAAAAAGTACCTTCATACAGGGCTGCGGAATAAGTCTCGGGTTTATTTGAAGGCATTTTATTTATTAACTGAAAGCTGAGTCACTAAAAATACCAGCCTTCGAGAATTAAAATTAAATATTATAGATGGCGGTATTCGCTACGCTTAGTCTTCTTTGTTTTCAAATTTCTCGTAGGCATTAATGATATCCCTGACAAGTCGATGCCGGACTACGTCTTCTTCTCCCAGGTAAACAAAGTCGATTCCTTTTACCGGCTTCAGGATCTCTTGAATGGAGATCAGACCGGACTGTTGTTTTCTGGGCAGGTCGGTCTGTGTAATATCTCCGGTGATGATCGCCCGGCTATTGAAGCCAATACGGGTCAGGAACATCTTCATCTGAGTATTAGTAGCATTCTGAGCCTCATCCAGAATAACAAAAGCGTTGTTCAGCGTTCGTCCCCTCATATAAGCCAGGGGAGCGATCTCGATCACATTCTTGGTCAGATGCAGGTCCAGTCGATCATGCTCGATCATATCTTCCAGAGCGTCATATAATGGCCGGAGATAAGGGTCGATCTTTTCTTTAAGATCACCGGGCAGGAAACCAAGATTTTCTCCGGCTTCAACCGCAGGTCGGGCCAGGATGATCTTTTTAACCTTGCGTTCTTTAAGGGCTTTTACTGCCAGGGCAACGGAAGTATACGTTTTACCGGTACCGGCCGGACCGATTGCAAATACAATGTCATGTGTGGATGAAGACTCTACAATTCTTTTTTGTCCCGGAGTTTTAGCCAGGATAGGTTCTCCGGAATGGGTGTGAATGATCAGGTCCCCGTCTCTTGAGTCCAGGTCGATCGGTTGTTTACGTGTGGCATAAGCCTCACCGGTCTTCAGTGCGATCAGTGTCTTTACATCCTGATCGCTGACTTTCTTTTTCCTTTCCGCTACATCGATCATCCCTTCCACAACCTGTTTGGCCAGTAAAGCCTCCTCAGCGGGACCTGTTATTTTGATACGCTCTCCGCGTGCATTGAACTTAGTTTCAGGAAAGGCTTTATCCAGTTCGTTCAGGTTATGATCATGGATGCCAAAAATGGTAACAGGATCAATATTGTCGAGCGAAATGGAGTGTTCTGTAAGAGTTCTCTCGTCTTCTATGGTCTCAGGAATTTTGTATTCAAATTATTCCTTAAGATATGAAATATTAAGCAGAAATGATGCGTCAGAGCTTAGAGAGGAGCTCTTTCACTCTGTTTCCTATATTCTCAGCTTTGAAGACCGAGCTGCCGGCAACCAGTATCTCAGCACCTGATTCACGAACCTGCTCAATATTTTTCAGGCCAACTCCGCCATCCACTTCGATAAGGTAAGAATACCCTTTTTCTTCTTTTAGTCGCGCCATTTCCTGCAAACGATCATAAGAGCTCTCAATAAAGCTTTGCCCACCAAATCCGGGGTTAACACTCATGATCAGGATCAGGTCGGCATACTCTAGTACAGGCTCCAGGTTATGAAGACTCGTAGCGGGGTTCACAGCGACGCCGGCCATTAAACCATATTTTTTGATATTCTGAAGTGATCGGTGCAGGTGAGGACAGGCTTCGTAATGAACGGTAATCAGGTCTGCACCCGCATCCACATAATCTCCTACATACTTATCCGGGTCCTCGATCATGAGGTGAACATCCATGAAGGCTTCCGGTGCTGATTCAGCTGCAGCTTTTACAATTGCTGGACCGTAGCTGATATTCGGTACAAAATGGCCATCCATGATATCACAGTGGATCCAGTCAATTCCAGCATCGGTACACTGCTCAATATCATTTCCAAGTTGTGAGAAGTCTGCTGCTAAAATGGAGGGAGCAAGTACCGGTAAATTGAAATTCATTCGATTAATTATTGGGAATATTCTGATTAGTGGAATCGGGAGGAGTCACCGTGCCGGTGGTATCGATTACCACCCCGCCTTCACTTTGTTCTGTTCTGTCGAAACGCTCTGAAATGATCAATCGGAGAGATTTTCCTTCTATGAGTTCACTGACCTTAGGTTCATAATCCAATACGATATTTGGATTTTGTTCTCTGCTTCTTCGGAAGATCACGTCTTCAACCCTGAGTCCTGCCTCACGGAGTTTTAGCTGTGCCTCCGGCAGTCGAAGCCCTATGATCTCGGGAATCTGTACGATCTTATCACCCAGACCGTCACTCACGATCAGGTCCACCGGTGTTCCTTTATCAACCATAGAACCTTCCGGTACTGATTGACGTAAGATAACATTCTTAAAGCGGTTGGATTCGTAGCTGACCACGCCTACTTCCAGGCCATAATTCTGTAACTGTATCTGAGCATTCCTGAGTGAAAGATCTCTTAGTTTAGGTACCTCAACCTGCGGTCGCTCCGAGGTATTAACTGTGAGGTAGATCTTACGATTGGGTTTAACGATCTGCGTGGCCACCGGAGACTGATCGATCACATAATTACTGGGATAGGCCGTATTCGCTCTTCTTTCGGCAACCTCGTAACGCAAGCCTCGATCCTCCAGAGATGCAACTGCCTCTTCCAGCGATACACGGGTAACATCAGGCACTGTGATACCTTCATTGTAATTGGTATAGGCTGGCATCAGTACAAAATCGAACAGAGCCAGCATTAGAGCACCGAAAGCAATCAGACCGGCAATACTGATATACAGTGTTTTGCTTGTGAGTATCTTTTTTATCATGATTAAAAAATACGGTATATCCTGCCGTCTTAAAAGTGCAAGGTGACAGAAAATGGTTTGGTCGGGCTCAGTAGGTTCGCTTGTGTTTCGATGCGTGTGTTTTTGATCCTGACCGTGAAAAAAGCATCGAAGGCTGATACTACATGGTTTACTACAAGAAGCTTCAGGATGTTCCCGGCAGTACGGTAGTTATCATTGAACTCCTGGGCACGGTCACGGCCTTCATAAAAAAGAGCGAATGGCATATCACTCCCGTTCCATAGATAAATATACCTGCTGATGCTCTGGTCGGCACCAGTGGTGATTTGTCCATACCAGTCTCTCCAACCGGGCTGATACTGATAATACTTACTGATCAGTTCGTAGTATTGCTGTGACCCGTAATCCGGTAAGAGATGAGAAAAATTCGATCCTCTTCCATTCTGATAGATATATGGAGTCAGCTGCTCCACACTGCGAAGTAGGTTGATATCTACTTTACGCCAGTCATTAATGGTGTTGCTGAAATCGGGATTTGCCGCACTAATATGATCAGCCAGTGCCTGGTAGCCATTTTCAAGATTATGGATCGCTGAGTAATTTACCAGCCATTCTGCATAAGCTACCACACTCCAGTTTTCATGAGTAAATCTCTCGTATGCACGCTCCTGACGGCGCGCTCTGGCATTGGCATCCAGGTGATATATGATTCCAACTACTTCAGCCGCAAAATAGATGCCGGCACGAACCCATTTACCATTTGCAGCCTGACCGGTACCGGGTAAGATCGCAGAACTGATAAAAGCCAGTCCTGCTTTCTGGCGAAAGGGTTCCAGAGGTCCGCCTTCTGTTACTTGTTCAGATGCTGCATTATAACTGAAATCTGAAATAGTGATATGATCGGAGGGTCTTTCATTAAAAACCTTCTCATCCATTTTAATAACCTTTCCGGAAAGATCTGCAAGGGCTTGTGCATTGACTACATAGGGTACCAGAATCAGTACTGATAGAAGCAGTATTTTCCGGGTTCTGTTCATAGTAGTTCAAAGTCGAAGGTTAGTCCAAAGTGAAAGAGCAGCTGACGGCCATAGGTCACGGTGTTATCACTGGAGCCGGTGATGAAATCTTCCGGTAAAGTAAGACTAAATTCATTAAAGCCGTAGGAAGTACTGATAAAGAATTTTAGAGGGAACAGGTAATATCCGTTCATTGCCAGTCTGATCTCTGCTCCAATACCGGTCTTGATATTATCTCCGGTATCCAGCGGGGATCGCCATCCGTTTCCGGCCTCAAAAAAGATCCTTCCGTAGAGTTTGTCGATAGTATACGGGCCGACCTGTCTGGTAATATTCTTATATAATGGTACAAAATAGGACAGAGAAGTAAACCCTGTAGTAGTCCCACCCAGTGCGAAGAAGGGGTAAGAACGCATTCCGAGGAATCCTCCTACATAATCCAGGTAGAAGAAGTCGTCCGGATTATTGAAATAAGAAAATGCACGAACCCTGGCCTGAAATGCCTGCCCGTTCAAAGCCCTGAAACCGTATCTCACATGAAGTTCGGAGGAATGATTGTCATCTTTACGGAATACGGGAGATAAAGCTCCGTCTTTGATCTCATATTCCTGTAAGAGCTCTGAAGGCTGATATTGATAACGCAAATATCCTTTAAGCCCGACCGGGGCAATGTCGGCATCACGATGGAAAGTATAGTAGTTGAAAGTATAGGATGCTGACCAGGTGGTCCCTTTAAAGTAGGTAGAAGATGAACCGGTGATAAACTG